>JBBSWE010000083.1:0-2794 GCA_038046445.1 Nanobdellota archaeon
AAATTTTCTACTATTATTCAGAAAATTGCGGAAGAAGTTGACAAGAATATCGTACCGCAAAGTGTACTTTTGAGCGACTTATGGCAGAACTGTTATGATGCTAAATATGATTTGAACAAACTTATTTCCATGAGTGCACCGATTCATGATACCGGAATGTTGGCGGCGATTAAGATATCTGAGATTCATAAGTCGATGGTATTGAAGAAATTCGATAAGTACATTTTAAGTTACGTTCTAGCTGGTTCTTTGACTCAAGGAAGAGCCACGGCTACTTCAGATATTGATGTGTGGATTGTTATCGATGATACTGATGTCAAGAAAATGACTCGTTTAGAGTTGAAGGATAAACTGCGGGCGATTATCATCGGGATGGGCATCGAAGCGGGTCAAATGACCGGAATTCAAAACAAGATTAACATTCAAGTGTACATCTTAACCGATTTCTGGGAATCGCTGAAAGAAGCCAATCCGATTATTTTTACCCTGCTGAGAGACGGAGTTCCCTTTTACGACCGCGGAATTTTCATGCCCTGGAAACAGTTGTTAAGAATGGGAAGAATCAAACCGAGCCGAGAAGCGATTGACTTGTTTATGAGTACCGGAGAACAAACCATCAGCCGAGTGAAGTTGAGATTGAAAGATATGGCCATGGAAGATACTTATTATGCTATCTTAACTCCCAGTCAAGCGGCTTTGATGTTGTACGGACTGCCTCCTCCTACACCGAGAGAGACTCCCGATGTGTTGGAAGAAGTATTAGTGAAGAAAGAAAAACTGTTAGAAAAAGAATACGTAGACATTCTGCGTAATAATGTTAAGATAAGAAAGGACATCGAACATGGTACTAAAAACGATCTAAGTGGAACAGAACTGGACAAATTGATTAAAGATGCCGAAAGATTTCTGGAAAGAATCAAGAAACTGTTCAAGGATATCGAAGAGATGCACGATAAGAAGTTTACCAATGTCTTATATGATGAAGTGGTTACTATTATTAGAGACGTTCTGAAGCAGGAAGGAATCGAGAAAGCGCACGACAGTGAGATTGTAAGTGTCTTTGAGAAAGAATTGATTACCACTGGAAAGGTTCCGGCCAGATTCCTGCGCGATTTGAATGAGATTATGGAGGCCAAAAAGAAGTTTGATCAAGGTAAATTAACTAAAATTGATGTAGAAAATGCCCGTAAGGGCAGTAACGGCTTGATTCAATTCTTGATAGAATACTTACAAAGAAAGCGTGGAAAAGAGATGGAAAGAGCTAAAATCAGAATCAAACGGGGAAATAAATTTTCTGAAATCGTGCTGTTAGACAAGATTGCGTTTATCATTCATGACATTGATGCTCGAGAATCGCAGAAAATTCAGAAAGCTAAGATTAATCCTGACGGTAGCTTAGGCAATCGTGAAGAATCTAGTCTGGAAGAATATGAAAAAGCCTTATCCAGCGCTAAGATTCCTCAGCGCGCTTTTATCAAGGAGCCAATCTTTGAGGATATTAAGAATATCTTTGGAAGGGATTCCGAAGTGCTGGTTAACTATTAATTGTTTTTTTTATTCGTTTTTATTTAATTCTTATTTTGCGTTTAAAAATCCTAAAATCTATCTTAGAAATATCTGATCTTTCTTCCTTTCCACTTAATCTTTCCGGCTAGAGCTCTTACCATCGAACCATAAGCGATATAAGCCATGATTCCCATGGTTATAGGATAAATTATGGAAAGATAAACTGGGAATTTAAATCTAACATTAGAAATAACCCAACTTAAGAAAAGAATAATCATTGAAATAAAGGAAAGAGTAAGCAAATCCGCGTTGATAATCATTCCTATTAACCATAAAAGAATGACTAATAACGGACCGAAAACTGCTGCAATATATAACAAGAAAACAGCGCTAAAAGAAATAGTGTTATTCTTAAATATCGGAAAAACATACCTTCCTAAGCCGCTACACGTTTCTCTAAAACTGCGATACATTCGGCAGGTAATGTAATCCGTTCCGTCAAAAAATCTCCAGCGTAATCCGAAAGATTTTACTCGACGTCCAAAAGTAACATCATCTAAAACTTGGTCTCGGATAGCGGAATATCCCCCTATCTTCAAGTAAGCTTCCTTTTTAAATATCATAAACTGACCAATGGAAGCAGAAAGCATTGGTCTTTGCGTTCTTCTAGCAATAACCATGGGAAGAAAAGTGATTAAACTCCACGGGATAAAGGGAATGATTAATTTTTCTCCCCAACTGCGTGCTTCTTCTTTAGGCAAAGCGGAAGCAAAATCGGCGTTCTCAGTTAGAAAAGCAGAAATTGCTGCTCTTAGCATTTTAGGATGATGCCAAGTATCGGCATCGATGAATAAAATAATTTCGCTAGTAGCCTTTTCTGCTAATTGGTGACAAGCCCAATGTTTACCCATCCAATCTTCTGGCAAAGGCTCCCCCGAAAATACTTTCAAACGAGGATCATTAAATTTAGTTAGAATTTCTCCCGTAGCATCGGTAGAATTATCATTTAAAACTAACAATTCAAAATTAGGATAATCTTGAGCAAGTAAGGAACGGATACACTTACGAATGTTACGTTCTTCATTACGTGCCGGAACTAAAATCGACACTTTGGGAAAGACTTCCGGTTCAGGATAACTTCCTAAGGAAGAAAGGGAGAAGATATTGGTTAAATGGTTAAATAAAATTATAATAACGATAATCAGCAAAAATATTTCTGTGATTAATAAGAGCATGTGGAAAGAGGATCAGAACGGCTTTATATTCTTTTCTCCCGGTTTTAGCTTTA
>JBBSWE010000084.1:0-1963 GCA_038046445.1 Nanobdellota archaeon
ATAGATTTTTTCTGACGGAAGAAAAAGAGTTTATTGTCTATAGCTTAATACATACAAGGCACCGATGCATTTATAAATAAAACAAGCTTACTTCCTCTTAAAAGTAGGTGTAATTGATGGGTAAGGTTAGGGATAAGAAAATTGAACTACAGAAGATAATTTCTCAGATTGTTCCCTTATTAAAGCAGCAGGGAGTAATTAAGGCCGGTATTTTCGGTTCCTACGCTCGCGGAGATCAAAAAAAAAATAGCGATATCGATATTCTGATTCAAGTCAAAGATAAGAAATTTAGCTTATTCGATTTGGTGGGGTTAGAATTAGAATTAAAGAAAATTCTTCGTAAAGATGTTGATTTGCTTACTTATAACGGGTTGAACCATTTAATCCGGGAAGAAGTGTTGAAAGAGGAAGTGAGAATAATATGATTCGAAAAGATTTAACTTTTTTAGAGCATATTTTGGAAGCGATTAAAAATATAGATTCATTCGTTAAGGGAAAAAATGAATCTCGATTCTTGAAAGATGTGATGTTACAAAGTGCAGTTATCCGCCAAGTAGAGGTTATCGGTGAAGCGGTTAAGAATCTGCCCATAGAATATTCCGTAAAATATCCGCAAGTAGAGTGGAGTAAGATTGCTGGAACTCGTGATAAATTGATTCATAATTACATGGGTGTAGATGCAGGTATTTTGTGGAGGATTATAATTATAGATTTACCCCAACTAAAGAAAGAAATCTTACAGATTAAACAAAAAGAATTAGAGCATGGCTAAAAAACATCGTAAATTACCACCGCATTCGTGGGAACCGCATCCTTTAGCACATAAAGGAGAAGCCAATAAAGCGTTTGTGATTGTAGCGGTAGCAGTGATTGCTTTAGTGGCTCTTTCTTTGCTGCTGTTTTTCGGGAAGCAGCTGGTGGGGAAAGCTACTGATGGCCAAATTGTAACTTGTGTCGACAGCGATAATACTTATACTCCTAATAAAATTGAAAAAATAACCAGTTATGATCAATCAAGCGCTAACACTCGAGGAACCACCACTGGCTTAAATAAATCTAGCGGTCTGCAGGTTACGGTTAATGATTATTGTGCCAAACCTTTAGCAGATGGTTCTTATAAATATGTTAATGAATATTATTGTTTTGACCGTGAGACTGTTTCTTATCAACCAATTACCTGCCCTAGTGGAACTCAATGCCAGGATGGCGCTTGCGTAGAATCTGAGTGTGTTCCAAACTGTGTTAATAAAAATTGCGGATTAGATGGATGTGGGGAAGTATGTGGGAATAATAATGGGATGTGTGGAGAGCGTGAAGCTTGCGATGCCGGTGTTTGCAAAAAGAAAAATATTGTTCAAACCTGTATAGATCCGGATAATACTTATTCTTCTTATGCTCCTTATAAATATAATCCAAATTCCATTTTTTCTGAAAATGATATTACCGGAATACCTTATCTTCTCGATTATCCTACTTCTGATAGTTGTCAAGACCAATTTTATGTGAAGGAGTTGTATTGCATGAATGAAACGCATTATTCTTATAGTTCGATGGCTTGTCCGAGTGAAACTGAATGTTCTGATGGGGCTTGTGTTGAAAAATATTGTACTGATGATAAGGATAACGATAATGATGGTTCGAAAGATTGTGCCGATAGCAATTGTGCTGATACTTCAGTTTGTAAAAAAATTAAGATAAATAATTGTACCGATACCGATAATACTGGTATTCCCGACACGGATACTTTTAATGCCTCTTCCAAAAACGTTTATGGTGAAGAAAAATTTGGAATACGAACGCTCGGTTTTTCGGGAGGACCGGGAGATTCCTGCTCCAATTCTACCGCGGTTTTGGAAATTTATTGTTTAGATAAAAAGAATTATAGCGGAATTGTTTTGGATTGTGATTCTGGAGCGATTTGTGACAAAGGTGTTTGTATCAATAAACCAGCAGTGGTTTGTGA
>JBBSWE010000085.1:0-16934 GCA_038046445.1 Nanobdellota archaeon
TTCATATTCAACTAAGAAAGAGAAATAAGTTAATAAATTTGCCGGGAAGAAAAATAAAAATACGCCACGACCCGGACGATCAGATTAGAGATTTACTCTCTTTATCATTTGAACCGGGAAATCCTTGCGGAAACAAGCTGTATGGTAAACCTTTTCCAGGCTTGCGCATTACCAGATTGTGCCATCGTGGCGTAATCAATTAGATTTGACTTTTCTTTATAAAATTGTCGTAAAAAGGTAATATAAAAATAAATAAAAGCTGGCAACACCGGGACTTTCTCAAACACTTTTAATTTGTTTGCTTTGAACCCGGAGCCTCCACGTAACCCAGTTGTTAGAGTTTAGTCATCGAACTTGCGTTCTCATCGCTCAACTCCTATGAGCGTGGCGCTATGAACCAGGTTAAGCTATGTTGCCAACTAATGTTTGTTTTTAATTTGCTTTTATTAAGCTTTTGGTGGGATTTGTGGATAGTTATAGTTAAAATTAAAGAATAATTTTATAAATGATGTTCTGTTTTTCCCCTTGCCGAGGTAGCAAAGTCTGGTCAAATGCGCAGGTAAGAGAAATCTTTGCGAAACTTAAGACCGGAATAATCCAGAACACTCAGGTGAATGCTTGAGAAGATATCCTGTTCCTTAGTGGATTCAGGGGTTCGAATCCCCCCCTCGGCACATTTCTTTTTTTAATAACAAAAGCCACTGGTCAACTGGACAACCTCGGATAAGGTATATAAAGGACCTTTTCTTAAGTAAGAATATGGATAAAAAATATAAATTAGACCTCGCTGAGTTTTTAGGATGGCACGTTGGGGATGGGTGTATTAGTATAACTTCACGATATTCTGAATATGCCTTAACTGGAGATTTATCAGAGGAGTTGCTATTTTATGAAGAAATAGTAGTACCCACTTTCAACAAAATATTTAATAAACATCTAAAGAAGAATATATCTCTCAAAAAATATAAATCCACGGGAGTTTGTGGGATTTATGTTTTTGATCACAAATTCATCCAATTTTTACAAAAGAGCTGTGATCTTAGGAGTGGAAAGAAGATAAACATATCTATCCCAAAAGTAATCCATTCTCTTGAGGAAAAGAAAAGATTCTTAAGGGGTTTGTTTGATACCGATGGAAGTATCTATTTCTGTAATAGTCTTGTCAAAACAAAAGGAGATTCTTTATACACTATTTTTCATTATAAACCAAAGATAAAACTAGCAACAATCTCTGAAATCCTTATTAGACAAGTTAAAGAAACGTTGTTATCCTTAGGATATTCTCCGCGGTCCTATTCTCCGATGAAGCAAAGAGAATGTGATAACTATATCTATTCCGTAGTTTTAGATATTAATAAAGATGTTATTCGATGGATTAAAGAGATCGGATTTAAAAATCCAAAACATAAAACAAAGATTGAGTTGTGGGAAAAATTTGGTTTTTGTCCCCCTAAAACAACCATTGCCCAACGGTTTATGATATTAGACAAAAAATTAAATCCTTTATCATTTTATACAAATGGGAATAATATCCCCTTGGATGAAATAAAGAAACGCTTACCTCTTCGGATTCGTTAGCCTCTTCCCCCGCACTTATTCTTTAGAAAAGCTTATATATAATCCGTTAGATGTAAACTATAAGTGATATATAATGGTTGAAAGTGCTACTACGATACAATTGGATCGTTCTGTCTTAAAGTCTCTTCAAGAAGCAAAAGAATATCCTCGTCAAACTTATAATGAAGTGATCAACAAGATGATTAAAATCTTTAAAGCAACTAAAAATAAAAATCAATACGATGAATTTTTGCATAAGATTCAGCAATCCAAGATGAAAGAGCTTTGGAACAACAAAGAAGACGAAGCGTGGGAACATGCTTAAACCGGGAGATGTTATATTGACCAAAGTACAATTTACCGACACTTCTGAGATCAAGGTCAGACCGGCAGTAGTTCTTTTTGAAGATTGTGGAAATGTGGTGTTAGCAGGAATAACCAGCAATCAAGAGATGAAAGGAATTCCATTGACCGTAAAAGAGGGAGCAGTTAAAGATAGTGTGATCAAATTGAATTATATTTTTACCATTTCTGAAATGATGGTGCAAAAAGTGCTATTCCACTTGACTACTCAGAGGAAAAAGCAGGTATACGAAGAATTAGTGCGAGAATTGAACTTTTTAAAAATGTAAGGCTTATTTATCAGCACATTTTTCCCACCCACAAACTATATAAATAAACTTCATTTTTAAGTTAAAGTTACGCACGTATAAAGAAATGCATCGATGCATTTATAATATTGTGAAATAAAAACGTTTCACAACATATACTAATTACAAGGTGAAATTATGAGTAAACAAACTGTAGAAGCCATGATTGAAGGAGGAAAAGCTAGTGCTGCTCCTCCCTTAGGACCAGCTTTAGGTCCGACTGGACTGAATATTGGTCAAGTTATTACTGAAATTAATAAGAAAACTGCCGATATGAAAGGAATGCAGGTTCCGATAAAAGTTATCTTTGATGCTCAAGCTAAAACTTTTGAAGTGGAAGTAGGTACTCCGCCTACGGCTGCTTTAATCAAGAAAGAAGCCGGAGTAGAGAAAGGAGCTAGTAATGCTAAAAATGAAAAGATTGCTGATTTAATGTTGGAGCAAATTATCAAGATTGCTAGGATCAAAGAAGGAAATCTCGGTGGAAACACTATGAAAGAGAAAGTTAAAGAAGTTATTGGCACTTGTGTTTCGATGGGTATTTTAGTAGAAGGAATGAATCCAAAAGATGCTTTGAGAGCCATCGAAGCAGGCAAATTTGACGCTAAAATCAAATCAGGAAGAACTGAATTGACGGAAGAAGAAAGACGTCATATGGAAGAAGAAAAGAAGCGCCTTAAGGAAGAGATGGAGAAGAAGATGGTCGAGTACATGAATCGGGCTAAGGCCATCTTGAAAGAAATGGAAGGCAAAGAGTCTAAGAAGATCCGCGCTAAGATGATGGAAGAGCAGATTCCCATGAAGATTGTGGACGAATTAGCACCGGCTCAGAAAGAGAAGGCTGCTCCGGGAGGAGCTGGCGGAAAGAAATAAAAAATACTTTGTATTTTTTAATCTTAACTTCGTTAAGAAATATTTTTTCTTTTTTTCTCGTTTTTATATTTTTATTTGTTGAGAATACCCCACTGCTTGCGGTGGTTGGGATTTTTATTTTATTAAATTTTTACAAAATAAAACAATATTAAACCTAAAATAGAACCAAATAATTATCTTCTTCTAATCTTATCTAACTCATCAATTTCTGCTTTCTTAATCGCTAGTAAGGCATCCGCCATCTTTTCCATCAATTCTCCTAATTTTTTGGTCTTTTGGAGCTGCTTTATTAATAGAGCTATTACTACAATCGCTTCTACTAGAAGAAGAAAGAGGATAATCGCTAAAGCTAAAATCACTTCAATCAATGGAACATCTACACCGAATACTAACATTTCTTATTACCTCTTTTAGGTTTAGTTAATTTCTCGGGATTAATAAAGCTTTTTGTTTTTAAAGGGTTTACTTCAATTCAATCTCAAACTCATTGGTAGCGATGACTTCTCCGCCATGATAAATCTTGGCTCGTAGTATTTCTTGTCCATTATATTCTTTGGAATTATATTTCAACTGCTGGGCAAATACGAACACTTTCCCTTCTTTGAGCATATAAGGTCCATAAATATCTCCAAACTGCACTCCCCATTGACCTTTCTTTCCTAAACTGAATTCTAGCAGATACTCGCTGCTGGTTTGTTTCAAATCTACTATGGCTGCTCCGGTTAAGGGATTGGTAGCTTGTCCTTCAATCTTTTTAGACACTTCTTCCGGAACGATGACCGCGTACACATCAATAGTTTTCTGAGCAGTATCTACATCTACTGCTGTTCCGGAAACGGACTTCTTTTCAATTTTCACTTCCTGCTCATTCACCGTCTCACCGAAAGTAGTGAACTGGATCTTCATCTGTTTTGGAGCGACTAACCCTTCTTTAATCTCTAAGGTTTTTTCTATCGTTTCTCCCGGATTGAGCAGAATCTGTTCCGGATTAACGATTTCTGCTTTCAATAGTCTTCCTACGATAGAATCGGGAGAGTAAGATAAATCAGAAATCCTGCTGAATAAGGAGTTTTCTGCACCTAGGGTTTTTCTAGTAATGATGAAATAAGGATCATCTATTTCCTGGTCCAGGTTGGGAAATAATAACATTTTCTTAGTTCCGGTATTCTGCAGGGTTACTTTGACTTGAGTAGTTTCCGTATCCAGCTTTTGTGAATAAGATTCAGTTTTCAAGAACTTTTTGGTTTCTGCTACGGTGAAAGTTTCTGGGGGCACTTCTTTTACTGGAGCTTTGGTCGGTCCAGCAGGTTTGGGAGTTTCTACCGTAGCGGCAGCAGCTGGGGCAGCAGTAGTCCGACCGCCACCGGAGGAGCTGCCTAAGAATTGCTCTGCTGCGGGGCAGGCGATAATGCGCGGAGCCCAGTCGATAACTTTACCATAATTATCATTAGATATCTTAGTAGAGGTATTCTTACTGTAAGGCCAATCTGTAGCTCCAGCAGTGCTAGCATCAGCGTAACCATCACCATTAGTATCACTACCCTTATCACAATATTCACTCCATTCATTCCCTTGAGAAGTGATTATTCCAGAAAGATTGGCGGAAGTGTTAAAGGTATTATTTATATTCAAATTGTTATAATTTATTTTTATAAAATCACTGGAAAAATTGTTATAATATAATTTATTATTGCTTCCATCTACTAAAAGTTTAAGAGCGAACAAAGTTAATCCATAGAATGTATTATTTATGATAGTATTATTATAAGAGTTTTTAAGTGTAATTCCGGTAGTCCCAATGAGGACGTTACCTGAAACAGAGACAGTAGTTCCGCTTCCAAGGAAGGTGTTGTTGTAAATAACAGAATTATTGCCATTAGAAAGATAAATATTATCATGGTTAGAAAAAAAGGAATTATTAATACTAATCCTTTGTAAATTTTCCCCGTAGATTCCGCTTCCAATAAAATTCTGTCCTTGACTAGTAATATTTATTCCCTCAATTTTGATATTGGATACGTTGTTTAAGTATATCCCCCTATTATAGGAACCATAGGGGTTCAAGATACATCCAATAATTGCAGAATTATTATTATTGGTAAGACTCAAGATTGGATTGTTTTCATAGTTAGAATAAGTTGATAGTTGGACAATTGTACTGTCGCAAGTCAAATTAACATTATTCGCTGCAAAAGTGATGTTTCCTGCAGTAAATGTTCCTGGACAGAAAGTGACACTAGTATTAAGATTTTGATTAGTATAAGGAGAGGTGCAATTTAAAATTAATCCAAAAGAATTCTTAGTATTATGCAACTGGCTGAGATTGATAGAAGTAGAATTGCTGCTGCTACTGCCGGAAAGGGAAGTAAAAGTAGCAGTAAGATTGTGTGGGGTAAGGTAATATACGCCAGAAGCATTCTTTTTCCACTCTGTTCCAAAAAGGCGGACATTGCCGTAGCTGTCGGTAATTTTCGAATAATCTGTTTCATTGGAACTGATGGTAATTAAGGAGACATCAGCGTTTGGTAAAAGACTCCCATTATTATATGTTACGTTAACGTCAACATACCATTTTAAAAACACACTGGCAGTACCATTCACGAGAACATTACTTACATTAACTGTAACGTTTACTAAACTATTGTTCGTCCCACCATCATTTATAGCATATACTTCAGAATTAGAACTATTACTAATGATACTATCATAAATATAGTTAGAATTAGAATTATTAAAACTTAAACCCACGCTGTTGTTAGTTATGGTAAGATTGTATACATTAGAATTGTTAGTATTAATTAAGCTTAATCCGGTAGAGAAATTGGCAATATTCATATTGCTAATGATTATATTTCTCTTTCCGCTGACATTTATTCCAGTACCAGAACCATTTCCAAACAGAGTATATCCTTTACCATTGATGGTAATGTTATCAGAACTAATAGTCATACCGGTACCACCACAATAAAAATCACCTCCCAGGTCCAAACTGGCATTGATAGCTGAACCACATTCGATGCTGGAAAGAGTCAAATTAACCGTGGCGCTGGTTTGATTATATAAGTTTACAGCAGCGCTGGCATATGTATAATTTGCTTTATTAGCAATAATCGTATTTGGTGTAAGATAATATTCGATTTCGTTGGATTGATAGTATTCCGTTGCAATTAGTGTAGCTATGCCGTTGGCATCAGTAGTGTTGGTCGACTCTACTTCTCCTAAAGAGTTGTACGAAGTGACGTCCGCGTTAGCTAGAGCATTACCCACAGAGTCGGTTACGTTCACTTTTACGTACCATTGAATATAATCATTGGAATCGTATAATACCCTAATTTTACTTTTATTAATGGTGCTGTTGATAAAAGTTATATCTATATTACTAAATCCGCTTAAACTGTACAAATCCCTCGTATTATTTTGAAAATTACAGTTGCTAAAGCGGTTTCCTCTATAGTTTATAACACTTGTACCATACAAAGATAAATAAACGGCATAAGTATTGTTAATTATTCTTTCCGAAGAAAAATTGTTATACTTACCTCCAGCGTAAGCATAATATGCATAAGTGTTATCAAAAAAATAATTATTGACATAAATCTCATTGCTCCCTAGTTGGACTGCTCTACTTAATCCAAGGAAATTGTTCTCTGCGAAACTATTGCTAATGGAATACTGGTCACCTAAAATTCCAACAGCGGAACTAGAATATTTTTGAGTACTGTTCCTAATGTTATTAAATGTATTATTAATAAAAGTGTTGTTCCTATCATTTCCTTCCATTTCTATACCATAAGTGGTGAAATTAAAAAGGCTATTGTTGGCGATTTTGCTATTATTTACATTATTAAGGCGAATTCCGTCAGTAAAAGCAGAAATGTTACAGTTTCTGATAGTGATATTATTCCCATTTACAACATAAATGCCTGAACGTACTCTTTGAAGATCTGTTCCAGAACCATTACCTTGGATGAAATATCCATTACAATCAAATAAGGTATTGTTAATATTGGTGATGTTTATCGCTTGTTTGTTACAGTTAGTTAAGTTAGAAGTAAGAATATAATCTCCTGACCTAAAAATCACATCCCCACAATGATACCCATTGATAGTCATAGTGGCATTATTCCAGTCTGACTCATTCAGAAATCCGTCATCCATCCGAACTGAGCAAGTCCAATTATCACCTATTGCTGTATAAATTGGAGAGAGGTTTATGAGGTTGGTAAGGGTATTATTGCTAACAATTACACTTCCATTACTGAATATGTTGCTATTGTTGTACCAGCTCCAATAGGCCACTAAACTGGTCTGTTCTGCATCTACTCCTTTGGCCCAACATAACAATTCGTCCGTAGTGTCATTATAACTACTGGAAGCATTAATATTCCCCGAAGCATTAATCATAATTAAAGTGGTATTTGGAGCAATGTCGGCAGAAGCATCGGTGCCGTTAACAGAAAAACTGCTGAAGGAAGTAGTGTTAAAAATTAAAGTGCCAAAAGTGTAACTCAATATAGAGCAGCCACCATTTAGGCACCCTGTTCCGTATTGAATAATTTCACTTTGATTGGTGCTGTAATTACCCCATTTAGAGATGTTTATTATCGTAACAAAAGGAAGTAAGCGCAGAGTTAAGTTAGCTGTGGTGTTTAAATTAGTAGAAAAAGCAGAAGTGTTAAAAGTGAGAGTGTTATTCCCAATGAATACATTTGTTCCGTGGGTTAAATCTCCATCATAAGTTAAGTTGTTTGAAATCCATTTGATTTCTCCCCAAGAATTGTTAAATATCAAATAATTAATGTTAGAGATATCTCCGTTTACATCTTCGATTTCTAACGCTTGGGGGGTAGAAATATTATTATTAATCAGTTGGTTATTATTTCCGGACGCGATAATATAAATTCCACGTGCAGAGCCATTGCTGGTGTTAATAATATTATCTGTAATAACATTCCCTATAGAACCATAAATGCCATGAGAAGAATTGCCATAAGTGATAATTTTATTATTATTTACACGCGACGATTGTGGGTCTCCACTATTTAACCAAAGACCTATTCCTAAATAATTAGTGGTAGTGATATTATTATAAGAGATTGTTAAATCTGAACCTCCTAAAACTAATGCATAAGAAGTACTTCCCCCTGTAATAATATTGTTATTAGTAAAATTATTCGATGAAGAATATCCGTCCTGTACTCCGTAAACATTCGATTTAGAAATATTGATGGTATTATTCACAAAGCGGGATTTAGTAACAAACGAAAGAATTAATCCGTCATTATTTAAAGTGACGTTTCTGAATGTGATATTCGTAGAATTTGCAATTTCCATTCCACCCACATCATTTAGATTTTCTATAACTATTGAATCATTACCGAAATAGTAATAAAATGGATTGCCTTGTACTGTGTTGGAAGTGTCGATAGTATGATTATAATACGATATAACATTATTCGTTGGTGAAATAAAGATTCCGTAAGCATTAGTGGTATTAATTACATTTCCGGTAACATTTAATAAAGTTGAAGAATCTATTTCTAAACCATAAGCATTGTTCCCAGAAGTGGTGATATTGTTGTAATTAATGTCTATTTCTCCTGAAGAGCTGGCTTTAATTCCAGAGCCGGTTCCAGAACTGTTGATAATGTTATGTGAAATAGTATTATTGTAACTATTAAGATTATATATTCCTCTTGACCCCGCGCCTGAGATATTAAAACGGTTGCCGCTAATTTCCGAAAAGGTAAGATTATCAAAATCTATCCCATCAGTTGTTGTACCTAAAATGATAATAGAGTTATTTGTAACATTTCCCAAAGTCGTATTTGTGAAATAAATTCCATTGCTCAATGATGCCGCTGATCTGCTCAATATTATGCATCCCTTAACGGCTACATTACTGAAACCCGTATTATTAATACCATCACTATAACTGGATGCAGATTGTGAATAATTAATCATAAAACCCGCACAATCTAACACGATATTAGAAGCATTAATGGTAAAACAGGTTCCGGATGAATTTACATTTGAGGTTAAAGTTAAGTTACTATTGACTGTTCCACAGCTGGTAGAATTAGCTACTTCTTGTATTCCTATTCCTTCAGAAGGTTGTATCTGGAGGTTCACTGGTGAATCTGAATGTTCAGTTCTATTAACGTTCTCTTCCAAGGCTGCTGGTAATATTTCAAAATTGTTTTCTTCTCCCGGAACACTCAATCCCGGATTTACTATCCCCACTGCTGCTCCCGTCAAACTATTCATCCCAATGCTCCCAAAATAAATTATTCCTCCTATCAATAGAAATACACTTACAAGTACAACCACCACTAATCCCTCTTTTTTACTCCAGTCCATGAATAGAGGAAAAGAAAGAGTTTTGCTTTATAAAGATTTGGGCGATCTTAAAGAAGATGTGAATTTAGTGGTTTAATTGATGTTATTTATCTATTGGTGTTGTAAAGTACATTATAAGTGACGGGTCACCAAGGAGAGGCTCAGCTGATGATCTATGAGCGAAATAATAAGCTTTCCCAACACTTTTTGATTTAAATATCTCTTCATAAAAAACCTTACTATAGTCTGAACTTAGTACTACCACCGGACCTTTTTTGTTCTTAATCATCGATTCATTAAATGAACCACTATTTAAGTTTCCCACGTAATCCGGAACAAAAAATTGACTAACTTCACAAGAATGCGTATCTAACAGCGGGAAACTATTCTCAAATTCGAAATCTTTTGCAAAGAAAGTAAAACCCGGACTAATTGTTCTTATGGTTCCATGCGATAATTCATAGACTATTCCTTTGGCAGAATTTATTGCTGCTCTTATTTTTTCTCTATCGTCACCATAAGTAGAAAATTGTTCAAAAGTAAAATGAGCTGGAATCTCTGCTAGTCGAAGATTAAGATCTTCTTCGCTTAAATTATAAGTGTTTTCAAAATATGTTGTTGATATTCCTATTGGAAAAGAAGGAAACATATGATAAGGTGCACAGTTTAGGTATAAACTTCCTGGGGAAAGATCAAGCTCATCTGCTTGAGAACAAGGTTTAGCAAATGCAGCAATTATTGTAGCTTCACCAATGGAATTCATTTGTTTTGTTTTACCTATTAATGTAGTAAGCTCTTCTAACGTTCTTACTGGCCATCTACCTACATAAGCTACTAAACCCGAACTAAAACTTATATCTCCTAACTCTATAAATCCATCATTGTTTGAATCAGTATAATCTATATCTGCATAAAAAAGATCCGATCCTGATAAGTTATAAAACTCGTACGGGAAATTATCTAATGGGGATGCTGATATGTTTGTTGGAATATCCCACTCGTTCTGCAATATGTCATTGTAATAATATTTCTGTTTAACATCATTAATATAAAACTCCGGTCCGCCCACATAAACATCTAAATTTGTATCTCCCACTAACAAAACATATAGCGCATCGTTCCCAGAATAATTGTTTATAATAGAATTCTTAATCTTCTTAGTAATTCCCTCCTCTTGGTATTTTTGATCTATCTCTTCCGCCGTTAATATCTGTACTTCAAAACCTTGAGATGATTTCCAATCAACAAAATCTTTTAATGTAGAAGTAAACATTTCTCTTGTAATAATTAGATATCTATTTTTTGCTATAGGAATATTATCTTCTTTAACCGAAGTATCCGTACTTACTTCGATATCGAAGGCATCTGACTGGTTGTCGGTTGTTGGGTAAGTGTCATCTACATCAGAATCTTCTACTATTTGCTCTAAATTACATTTTCCTATGTTTACATTGCATCCATCGGGACAAGGATCAACGGTAAAAGAGGTTGTAGCTTTTCTTATTCCACTCGTCCAAGTGGGATTACTTCCACAAAGATACCCATATGTTGCTGAATCGTCACAATAATTTCTTTTTACTCCTTCTTCACTAAACACTCCCATATAATTTTGTGGAAAATATTTCCAGTTATCTAAAAGATTGGTTCCTGCAGGCATTTGATTCCCATCTTTATCTAAATAATAGCAGAATTGGTAGGGAGTGGTTAATTCTAAAGTAGTTTCCTGAGTAGTCAATCCTTCCATTGGATTTTCAGCATACATTTCTTTTATTAGTATTCCTTCTCCTTCTAACATTTGGTCATCAAAAGCAGAGTTGTCTAAAGGTATGTCTCTATCGGATGGAGTAGTTTCCTGAATTGTATCTTCTCTCCCTACAAAAATATCTGGTTCTGGTTTTCTATCATAACTTCTAGAATCATAAATTTCTAAGCAAGCATCTTTTTCTTGATTATATTGGTCACGTTCACTATTTGCATTTTCTAAACTACACCCAACAGAAGTTAAAGTACTTAATAACATTGCATTTAAAAAACTTATTAATTTAACCATTTTTTAAGGTAATATTCCTTTATTTATAAACTTTATTGTAGATATCACTACAGAGTAATAAATTACCCCAGCTCTATTTCAAACTCATTCTCTGCGATGACTTCTCCGCCATGATAAATCTTAGCCCGTAGGATTTCCTGTCCATGGTATTCTTTCGAATTGTATTTTAATTGCTGGGCGAAGACAAAAACTTTACCTTCTTTGAGTAGGTAGGGACCGTAGATATCCCCAAATTGGATACTGCTCTTTCCGGCTTTTCCCAGGCTGAATTCCAGCAGGTATTCGCTGCTGGTTTGTTTCAAATCTACTATGGCTGCTCCGGTTAAGGGATTGGTAGCTTGTCCTTCAATCTTTTTAGACACTTCTTCCGGAACGATGACCGCGTACACATCAATAGTTTTCTGAGCAGTATCTACATCTACTGCTGTTCCGGAAACGGACTTCTTTTCAATTTTCACTTCCTGCTCATTCACCGTCTCACCGAAAGTAGTGAACTGGATCTTCATCTGTTTTGGAGCGACTAACCCTTCTTTAATCTCTAAGGTTTTTTCTATCGTTTCTCCCGGATTGAGCAGAATCTGTTCAGGATTAACAATTTCTGCTTTAAGCAATCTTCCGGCGATAGAGTCGGGAGAATAAGAGATATCTGATATTTTGCTAAATAATGAATTTTCTGCACCTAAAGTCTTACGGGTGATGATGAAATAAGGATCGTCAGTTTGCTGGTCTAATTCTGGGAAAAGCAGCATTCTTTTCGTTCCCGTATTCTGCAGGGTTACTTTGACTTGAGTAGTTTCCGTATCCAGCCGTTGTGAAAGTGACTCTGTTTTCAAGAACTTCTTGGTTTCTGCTACGGTGAAAGTTTCTGGGGGCACTTCTTTTACTGGAGCTTTGGTCGGTCCAGCAGGTTTGGGAGTTTCTACCGTAGCGGCAGCAGCTGGGGCAGCAGTAGTCCGACCGCCTCCAGAGGAGCTGCCTAATTGTACTTCAGTAACACAAGGTATAATTTTTGGTCCATAGTCAGCACCACTACCAGAGAACTTGCTGGAAGTAGTAGCATTATATGGATAATCATTTCCATTGCTGGAAGCGGCGTCAGCATATCCATCACCATTGGTGTCAGAACCTTTGTCGCAGTAATCATCATACTGGTTTCCTTGAGTGTAAAGAGTACCAGAAACATTGATGGTAGTGTTAAAATTATTTCCTCCGATTGGTTGGTAAATATGTTTACTGGTGGATGATTGGAAAATATTATGATAAACTAAATTATTAGAGGGATCTTGGTAGTTAAAAGAATTTCGAGATAAATTTTGGTGAATAACGATAGCGTTCACCTGATTACTAAAAGTGTTATTAAAGAAGCTATTATTGGCGCTACCGGAATAAAAATTAACACTCCCTCCTGAAAAGTTATTAAAAGAAAAATTGTTATAATGGGAGTCTGATAACCATATCGCATTATTTTCCAAATTTAGGTCTATAAATTTAGAATAATTCAAACTCTTTAAGTTTAATCCATAAACGTAATTTTTGAAAGTACATCCACCAATTGAAAGGTTACGTAAATAGTAGGCAGAAAGTCCCGTCCCTTGTCCATCTCCAGTTAATATTGTATCTTCACAAGTTAAATTGACTGAAGAATTAGTTATTTGAATCACCCCTATCCCTCCAAAACCAGTAAGGGAATAGCTGCCGGGACAAAGTAAGGTATTTTGAGTAATGTTCATTCCGGCGCTAGGAGGAGTACAATTGAGATTCAACCATAAATTAACTTGGGTGTTACTAGTCTGAGTAAGGTTAATAGAAGTGGAATTACTAGCGTTAAGATTACTGCTAACTAGACTAGCAGTAATAGGGTTAGGTGTTAAATAATAAGTACCAGAAGCATTTTTCTTCAACTCGGACAGTTCCAACCGAGCTAAACCGCTGCCATCAGTTAATTTTGAATGTTCTAACAACCCCGTATCGTTAAAATATCCACTAGCGTTGGCATTTGGTACCGGTAAGCTATTATTAAAAGTGACGTTTACTTTCACATACCATTGTTGGAAGAGACTAGAAGAATCAGTAACATTGATCCAACTAAGATTAGTGCTAATATTAATAAGATAGTTACTAGTGGTGCCAAGGGCATAAACATTGGCGAGAGTGTTATTATCTACCACAGAATCATAGATTTTATTATTATTCGAATTATTTAGAAAAATTCCATAAGTATTATTTGTGGCGGTTAAACGAGTAAAATTAGAATTATTGGAATTGTATAACTCTACTCCCTTAGTAAAGTTAATGATATTTAAATTAAAGATAAAAGTGTTTCTTGCTCCATTTAGCATAATTCCTGAACTGGTGTTATCTCCAATTAAACTGTATCCTTCTCCATAGATTGAAACATTACTAACATTAATTGTAAAACAGTTTCCAGAAATAGTAAGATTTTTTCCTAAGTAAAAAGTGTTACCGGAGCTCAGGTTCAATCCGCAGGAAACCTCTGTTATGGAAAGGTTCAGAGAAGTACTATTAGTAGTGATAAGATTTAACTTCGTTGAATTTAGAGTATAATTCCCTTTCCACGCAGAAATAGTGTGATTATTAGTAAGGTAATATCTTACATCGTTCTCCATAAAATATTCCGTCAATGTCAATCTGGCTCGTCCGTTACTATCGGTTAAAACGGAACCATCAACAGCACTAATTACATCCTTAGCAGTAACATTGGCTCCGGCTAAAGTGCCACCGCTAGAATTAAACACATAAACATCAGCATACCACTGAAGATAGAGATATGAACTTGCTCCGCTGCTGAGATCATTTTTATCGGGTAGAGTAAGATTCGTAAAATAATTATAAATATTTCCTATACCTGTGGTTATAAATATACTGGGGTTGGTAGTGGCGTTAGTTCCGTTCGCAAGTGAGTTATTAATAACAATATTTGTAAAAGTATTATTTGTGCTTCCCGAGATATAAATAGAAGCGTTAGTAGAATTTATAATAGTATTACTTTCAAAAGAATTATTGTTAAAATTGGTATATAAATAAAAACCATATTCCGAATTATTGATATTATTGTTAACAAAAGTATTATTGTTCGATTTATAATTATAATAAAAAGTGTTGCCCAAATAAAAAGCATAAGTGTTGTTGTAAAGGGTATTGTTAACAAAATTCACGTTACTGGTATCGTCACAAGCGATACCTCGTTCCAAATTAGTGATTATATTATTTTCTACCTTATTACTTAAATTTAAATTCTTAAGGTGTACTCCCGATCTTCCTGTTCTATTAATCCTAATTTTGTTAATAATATTTCCGGAAATATTGTTATTTTCGGAGGATCCCGTAAGATAAATTTCCCCTAAGGTACTTTCTCGTAAGTTATCATAAATAAAATTATATGACAGAATATTATTCTTTGCACCACTTAATGAATATCCACTAAGGTTATTTTCAAAGACGGTGTTGTTTAGAAAAGTATTGTTGCTTCCCTCAATATAAAATCCTTCTTTGGTATTGTTATAGACTGTATTATTAAAGAAAAAGCTATTGTTCAACAGCACTCTTATGCCGATACCGCTATTGTTGTAAACGATGTTATGGGATATGTTTGAATTGCGAGGAGCATCGATTCCATTTAAATTTATTCCGTTATTGTTGTAAATTAAATTTCCAGTAATATTATCATTACCCGCTACACCAAAAAGATTAATCCCCTGACTATTATCATGAATTGAATTACCTACAATGGTGTTATTACCATCACTGGTTAATGGATAGGTAGTGTTATAAAGGGTATTATTTATGATGTAAGCATTTCTAGCTCTCAATCCATTTCCAGCAGAGTAAATAATGTTTCTTTCTATAACGTTTAACGAGCCAGTAGGACCGAGAAAAAGAACCCCATAAATTGTAGAACCATATATCGTGTTTCCCGTAATATTGACACTCTTAACGCTGCTACCTGAAGCCCAAATTCCATCATTAGTGTTATTATGGATAGTATTATTAAAAATAGTTATATTCTTTTCGGTGCCAGAATTTAAAAAAATCCCGCTAGAAAAATTAAGGATGTTACAATTTTGAACGGTTACGTTAGAGTAACCATTATTATATCCCCCATAGCTATCCCCTACATTATTTCCGATGATTGAATATCCTTTACAATCAATAACAATATTATTTGCACCAACATATAAGCCATCTGGTGTTGGAGAATTACAAGGACCCAAATTTGAGCTTAAATTATAAGAACTAGTGACCGTATCTCCACAATTACAGGCAGTAACTCCACCACAATTAGCTTGAATTTTAAAGTCGCTTTCTTCTGATGTAATTGGAAGTGATTGGTTAACTACTTCGGGAATTGCAATATCCTCAAAAGCTGGATCTGAAGAAACCTCTTCAGGAACACTTATTCCTTGGCTCGGTAGACCTATGGCTGCTCCGGTAATTTCTCCACGAAAAAAGAAGGTCGCAACTCCTAGTAAGAGCAATAAACCTATCACTAACATTACTACCAACCTTCTCTTTTTACTAGGGTACATGAATAGAAGAAAAGAAACTCTTTAGCTTTATAAATATTTGTTTTGTTTAAAGAGAATAAATCGGTCAGAAAAATTACTTCTTTTTTGCACAGCGGAAACCATAACCCATATCTATGATAGTTGGATCAGGAGATATTCGATAGTATGTTGTTAATTGATTTTTTTTAGGAACATTTGTATACCAATTCCCACCCCTTACTACTTTCTGAGTTCCGCTCTCCGGTCCAGTAGGATTATCGTAAGGTAAAGAACTGTAATAAGTAGAACCATACCAATCACTAACCCATTCTAAAACATTTCCAGACATATTCGCTGCACCATAGCCGCTTAAATTCTTCAAGTGAGAAATGGGGTCTTCTGGTACATAATCCACCGGCCAAGTGTCTCCTACAATTCCATCTGGAGCTTCTCCACATTGATTATAATTTACAAATGTGCAACTGGGTGAATCAGATCCCCAAGGATGAGTATTATTGCTGGGTTTAGCTCCTTTAGCTGCTTTTTCCCATTCCGCTTCTGTGGGTAACTTTTTATTAGCCCAAGTACAATAATCACTAGCCTGCTGCCAGTTAACATAAATTACTGGGTAACCAGAATAAGCAGCATTATCATAATAACTGGCCCTTTTATAAGAGCTGAGATTACTAGGAGCAGTACAAGTTCCTTTAGTTACACACTCTCGGTATTGATCATTAGAAACTTCGAATTTATCTATATCATACTCACTTAAGAGAACATCATGTATTGGTTTGTCGTCTCCATTGGATTTACATGTTTGTACTGCAGAATCACATCCTTGATTGAACTCTCCAGCTGGAACATTTACCATGCATAGGCCATCATCAACTATTCCGTTGCAGTCATTGTCTTTCCCATTTAAATCTGCTCCAGTACATTGTCCATCACCGCCATCTTCAG
>JBBSWE010000086.1:0-2512 GCA_038046445.1 Nanobdellota archaeon
TTAATGGTAAAATAATCTTTAAAGGATACTTTTTCTGTAGGTTTGCTGCTTTTCAATTCGTAATTGAAATTACTGGTATCTTCTGCTTCCAACACCGTTTTTCCGCTGGGAGCAGTAACGCGATAATTTTCCACCAATTTGATCAAACCATTGTAAGGAGAACTTTCTACCACAAAAGTAAATCTAATCGCTTCTCCGAACCCAAAAGTGCTGCGTGGATCAAAACAGCCATACTGTTCATCCACAAAACCACAGAATTGAAAAGTGTTGATGGCCAAAGTTCCTTCTCGAGTGAAAGGGATAAATTCGGCATTCAATACTGAAACTTGCTCCATTCCCGGACGCACATTTAAGATTCCGGCCCGAATCAGTCCGAAAATTATTCCACTGACTACTAGAATAATAATTACAAAAATTAAGATTTCAAGTTCAATCTTGCCGTGTTTATTTTTTATCATGTTCTACACGATGATACATTTTGACCAAACTGGGAACTAAAGTCAATCTCGCATAGATACTTTTTAACTTTTTCAAATTCCCCCTTATAAGTATTAGGGATATTATACGCTGGAAGAGTTTCTCCGTTCCACTGACGCAAGAAAAATATTCCTAAACGCTCTTTTATTTCTGAAGCATACTGTGTTTCCGAGCCGCTAAACTGTTTTCCCATTTTAATTCTAGCCGCTATCTCATAATAAATAGCTAGGGCATTGTTCAAATCTCCTCTCTTTTGACTAATTGTTTCTTTAGTGGACAATAATACCGAATCATAATTACCGTTCATATACAATCGGTGCAAAGTGCTGGTGTCTTCCTTAAATACTTTAATCGGCTGGGTGTGGCTAGATTTCCCAGAGACGGTCTTTACCGGTACTTGGGCCAAATCACAATTGCTTACTCCAGCTTTGTCTAAGATTTCATAAGTGACAGAAATGCTTCCGCTTCCCCCACTGGAAATAGTGCGTTGAGTACTGCTAGTGTATTCACAAGCGCCGGTAGTAGAAGGAGAGGGAGAAATACCAAATAATACTTTGTCCATCTTAAATCCGTCCATGAAAAAAGTGACCGCGTTTATTTCTGCCAAAGTAAAAGTATTCTGTCCGCTTCCTTTCCTAACTAGAACTCCGCTGCCATCCCGATCGTAATCGTTAGTCACTAACTGGACATTTTGGGGCAAAAATAATTTGAGCTTACCATCTGTTTGTACATCATAAGCGAAACGATAATTTTGGGCTGCACCAAAACCTTGTGAAGATTGAGTAGATCTTCCGGTGGGATCAGTGCATCCAGGACTGCTTCTTTCTCTAACTAAACCCAAAGTGTTAAAGCTGCCGCTTCCTCCAAACATCAAATCGTTAACGGTTCCTAAGTCATCAGAGACTAACTGCAATCCCATCTCCGTGGGAAGAGTACGTGTGGTCTCCATCTCCAATCCTGGAATTCCTACCACTCTTCTTCTCAAACATTGGCCTTTTCCATCATTATTTACGTGTGCTCGAATGGCCATCCTATCTCCTACTCGATACTTAACTGCGTCACAAGAGACCCAGCTCTTGGACTGTTCTTCCCAACAATCCACGAACGGCTCTTCCAAATAAGTTTCTCCCCAGCCGAACTCCTTACTTATTTCCGGACAGACGTATCTTCCGGTAGTAATATCAGCATCACAAACTAACTTGTGGGAAGGAGAAACATCCTTGATGGGGAAATAATATACTCCCAGATTCCCTTCTCGATTTTGAGGATCGAAACATTTATCTTCATTTCCTTTTTCAGATTGGTCTAAATATAATTTGACAACCACATGATCATAGCGGTAAAACGAATCCTGAATTAAAAGAGGAGAATCTAGAGGGAAATCAAACAATTGTCCGGATTCAATATTAGTTCCTGGTTTAAGTAGACGTTCTCTGCCCGCATCGACGGTCTGTTTTCCTAAGCAATCACATTTCTGATTACTGCAATCTACTCCTTCCTTGTTCATATCTTCATCACCGACACATTTCAAAGAAACACTCCATCGGCCGATTTTACATCCAGCCATCACTGCTCCACCAATTTCATAATTGAATACAGCCGTCTGTTTCACCGGATTATAAGTGCTTAATTCTCGTAAAGCAGGAAAGATGTATACAGAACTCTTAGAAGGGAAAGCGTATGCCGCGTCCATCAAGAACTCTTTACTGAAAATAGGAATCTCGTACCCAAACGCTGCTAAGCAGATGGATTGAGCTACTCCCTGCCCGCCGCTGTCAAAATATTGGTTCAAGCGAGCATTGCCATAATCATTACGCAAATCCTTAACCGAAGTATCCAAAGCTTGATTCATGGCATCATATCCGCCGCTAATTATGGCCCCTACATCCCCAAATACTCCACTGCTATTGGTACTGCCAAAATCGTCCGGACTGCAGCCGGACTTGAACAAGGCTAAAGCTTTATACATCAATCCGCACACGTGCTGAGTGAACATGGTTTTACACATTCCTGCATCTTGTATTCCAGTATATTT
>JBBSWE010000087.1:0-5419 GCA_038046445.1 Nanobdellota archaeon
ATTCCCGGAAACCACGAGAGCGATCAAGTGTTTAATAACATTCTATCTAATTATCCTAATTGTATGAATCTTCACCAAAAGGATTTAGAAATAGGTAATCACGTTTTTCTGGGTTATGGGGAAGGCGGTTTTGCTCGAGAAGATGCTGAATTTAGAAAAATAGCTCGAGAATGGTATGGTAAACATAAAGAAAGGAAAACAGTGCTAATTACACATGGGCCGCCTCACAATACCACTGCTGATTTTATTGAGGGAAATCATGTCGGAAATAGGGATTTTCGCGCCTTTATTGAAAGAATCAAACCTCAACTAGTTATCTGCGGACATATTCATGAAAATGCTGGGGCCGTGGATAAGATTGGAGAGACCAAAGTGGTCAATCCGGGTTGGGAAGGAATGGTTATTGAATTGAATTGATTGAAAAATAAGTTATAGTCTCTTACTCTGCCTCCATAAATACTTTCTTGACCTTAATCGCAATTCCTTTGTCTTTAGTGTTAATCTCTACTGCCGACATCTGGGCTTCTCCCATGGCAACCAATTCTCCTTTCAAACTCATAATAGCTACTACTTCTTCTTTACGGAAATTTTCTAATTTGCATACTCCGGGAATGGCTAAATCTCGACCGTGAGTGATGCTAATGATAGCACTGTCCAATACCCAGCATTTAGGAATATAAATTAAAGCCGCTTCGGCCGGCTGCAAACAATATTTAATGAATTTGTCGTTGTTTTCTTCTTTATAAAAATGGTAAGCATCATCTAAGTCGTTTAAAGTTACTAAGTGGTCTTTCTCAGTAAAGGGGCCGGCTTGAGTTCTTCTCAATTCGGCCATGTGCGCTCCGATGCCTAACTCTTGGCCCAGGTCATGACAATTGGATGAAACGAAACCCGTCTCGATAAGAAAGTTATGGGTCTCTGGAACGGTTAAATCATAAACAAAGTCCGTTCCTGAAACTATTTCTATTGAATAAATTTCTTCTATCACAAATTCATCTAAATCTGGCAAACTCGTCGTCTTCGAAGACTTTTTGTAGAATGCTCTGGTTAAAGGGACGTTACTATTTAAAATTCTGGACAAATTTCCGCCCATTTTGTGCAGCCTACTTTTATTCTCTCTGATCTTTTCTTTGTAATGGAATCCGATATAAAGGTGGTCATTTGGATCGGATTGGTAACTTAGTCTTAAAATGTCTTTAAATTTTTCAACTGTTCTTGGGTGCCGAGTTCCTATCTCTGTTATAAACTTTTTTTCTGTTGGAATGTTCCCAATAGTGACATCATATATTATACCCTTTTTATTTATGAGATTAGAATAATGCTCTCTTTTGAATATTCGGTTTTGAATCCCGACTTTTAATAACATTTTATGCAAATTTATGGCATTCGTATGGCTAACGGTATGTATACATATTTTGCTTTTGTCATTTTTAGGCGTTCTTTTATGATATATTGACCCGTCTCCATCAAAATATCCTCGCAAAAAAGATTTGATAAAATTATTTCTCAAGTTTATAATAAGTGACAATGAAGATTCTTTTTGATGGCTTTTAATACCTAATGAGGCAGCTATGGTAGCTAAAAAGCTATTAGAAGTATCTAATTGCCAGAGCTTACCTTTTATCTTTCTCTTGGATATCGGAACGGAAGGAAATAATCTTTTGTGCGTGGCTAAGAAACCGTCAATCAACATTTCTTCATTGTTATGAAATTTTATCCGAGTATAACGGTCGGTTTTCTTTTCTTTAGTATTATTTCCATCAGAAGCAATTAAACCTAATAAATAGAAAAAATCTTCCGTTAATTCTTTCATTTGAATAATGTTCCCTTTTTGGGTTTTAAAAGTATTAATATTGTTCTTGATTTTTTCATAGATTCCTGCTAGTTTTAAGTGCCGGATAGTAATAGCATAATTAGCTTTTGTCAAAAATGCTTTTCTATCTAATTTAAGGCAACGATACATTGCTCGAATACTGCCATATTTGGAAATGAACGCTTGTTTGCACTCTTCCTTGATATTTTCTTGTTGGATAAGATAATTATCATCTAACAAATCTGCAATCGCATACTCTTTTGAGACGTTGGGGAAAATAAGGCTTTTAACAAGATAATCTCCCTCCTTGAAGGATTGTGCTTCTCTCATTGTATATCCTTCTTTTTTGGAAGTTAAAAGCTCATGATCTGGAGTAACTATAAAACTTATTCCGGAAGACATTGTAATTTTAATCAATTTTGCGGGAGAAGGTATTTTTTGAGTTGCGGAAGGTTTTTTTTCAATCATTTTGCCCTGATGACAAGAATACACATTTGGATGATTTGAAAAAAAATCAGAAGCGCTCAAATAACCTTCATTTGTTAAAATATCTGTTTTTGGATGTAAGCATAGTTTTCTAATGTAAGTTCCGGCCTGGCATTTAACGCGGAAGAGAACCTCTTGACCTTTTATTTCCAAGAGTTCAAATTCATAAATTTCTCTAATTCTAACTTCTCTTTTCACCGCACTTTTAATAGGAGGAAGTTGTTTGATTTTACCAATAAACTTTTTTACTCCCGCTTGTAATAAGGTTTCTTCTATTGATTTATGCAAATGCATTATTCCCACGTACTCTTTCGGTGCGGTAAGCAGAAATTCAGTAATGCGCGTGGCTCTTCCTAACCCGATTGGCTGTACTCCGGTAACTTGCGGGTCCAGAGTTCCGGAATGGCCAGCTTTAGTGATGCCAAGGATCTTCTGCACGTAGTCCGACACTTGATGGGAAGTGGGCCCTTTAGGCTTGTCCAGATTAACGATGCCACATTTAATCAGTTCTTCTGGAGTTCTTTCACTAGGAAGTTTTCCGTAAGTTCCTTGAACTTCTTTCTTAATGAAGAGTTGGGTGGGCATTTTGTTTTGTTTTCTTTCTTATCATAAAAGCTTTTCTCCTAAATCTTTATAAATACCCTTCCGTTTATGACTTTTCATGGCAGAACAACCACACGGCGAAGAACAGATTATGATTAGAGTGCGGGTTCCGCAAGGTAGAGAAGTTCTGGGCATGGTGCAGCAACGTTTGGGTGGAAGCAGAATGAGAGTGCTTTGTTTGGACGGAAAAGAAAGAATCTGCCGCATCCCGGGAAGATTAAGAAGAGCATTATGGGTTAGAGAGAATGATGTGGTCATCATCGAGCCGTGGGAGTTGGGTGGAGATGAGAAGGGAGATGTGGTGCATAAGTACAAAAGCAAATCGGAAGTGGAATTCTTGAAGAAGAAAGGTTATTTGAAGAATCTGGAAGCAGAATTTTAGTAAAATCATCTAGGTATTTGTTTAACATCTTTAACGCTGTAAACAAATATATTGTTTCTTATCATAACAAACAGAGTATAGAAATGCTTATATATTCTCGTTACTGAACTTAAAACATGGCAAAATCATCTTTAAGATTATTCGTTTATGCTTTGTTGTCAACGCTGTTGTTATTTGGACTGATTCGCGTGGTTCTAAGTATGGGTGGAAATCTGTTCAATTTAGAATTGTTTGTTTTTGTAATCTTTTTAGCCTTAACTTTAGGGGGGTTGGTGGGCTATAAAACTTGGGGAGAAGAGGTGTTGTTTTGGGTGTTTTTGTTCTACCTGATGAACCTATTAGGATTGTGGTTCCTTTTAGGCAGCGTCAGCGTAGTGCTTTTAGTTTTGGCTTTGATGGGATTAATCTTAGCCCTCTCCAAGAAAAGAAAAGTTAAGTCGGTTCCGGCAGAGGAAGAATTGCACAATCAAGTATTTGAGTCGGCTAAAACTGTTTCAGAAACAAAAACAGAAGAAGTGAAAACTGAAACTATAAAGAAAGAGGCTACTTTCACTCCGGGAAAATATGTGGCCAGTAAATCTTCTAACGTGTATCATGAACCTAAATGTGATTGGGCCAAGAAGATTCGTGAGGGAAGAAGGGTTTGGTTCGAAAACAAGGAAGAAGCTAAGAAGAAGGGCTATCGACAGCATAGCTGTGTAAATTGATTTCTGAAGTATTATTCTTTTCTCCAATACCAAATAATTAATCCGATGATGGAAATGGAAATACAGGCATCAGCAAGATTGAAAGCAGGCCACCAACCAAAGTCAATAAAATCTACTACAAAACTACGAAAGAAACGGTCAATCATGTTTCCCAATACTCCTCCCAGCAATACCGCAAAAAGTATTTGCGTGAAGTAATTCTTATCAATCTTTTGATAGTTGAATAGAATGAGCAGAGCGGCAACGGCAGAAATTATTCCTAAGAATAAAGTTTGATTTTGGAAGATTCCGAATCCGGCTCCAGTATTTTTAACTAAATGGATTGTTAATATTTTGAAGTTCCAATTTTGATTCAAAGTTAGAATAAAATGTTTCATTAACTGATCCAGTAAAAGTATTAATAAAATGATTCCGGTAAACCATAACGGGAACTTATACTTAGAAATAAAAGATTCTTTTACCATAATCTAGGCGGAGCTTTGGGTTCTCCTCGTTCTATTTTGTCTAATCTTTGCTCGATGGCACTGAGCATGGCTCTAATTGTGTCCAACTTGCTATTGATTAAATCTAAATCGCGATCTCCGGAAGGTCCGATACTAGGTTTAGAAGAACCGGGATAAAGAGCTGTGCGAGAAGCTTGGGCATATTGTTGTGGAGATGCTCCAGGAGAAGGAGTTTGCGGTTGATCAAATGTGGATTGTTCTGGGGGGAAAGCGCTTTCTTCCGGATTTTGTTCAAATCCTTGAGAAAAAGGATCGGGTTTATTCATATCTCTTTCTGCTACTTGATCAAAATTGAACTCATCCTCTTTTTTCCAAAAGGCTAGCTTGCTGAATAGGCTCATATCTTATAGAATAACCTTGGAGTTTTAAAAGGTTTTTATGTTAAAAGTAAACTATGCGAGACAAATCGGGTATATTTTCAGGAGAATGATGCCTTGTACCAACCCACGGAAGGCAGCCGGTAATCTTTTCAGCGGTAATTATCTCATAAATAACTTCCATGACGTTGACCATAGCCCGACACATGGTAAGAATTTCTTTAATGGTGGTATCTATTGAATGAAGTGACAAGGTAACCGAGTAATCACGTAATTGTCGTTCTGAATGTTCTGACGCTTCTGCGGATTTAGTCCAGCCAACCGTAGTAACATACTTGAAGGTTCGGGGAGTAATTTGTAAAACAACGTCTCCTAGAAGATAGCGCAGGTGGCGACGATTTTCTTCCCATTCTGTAAATTTGTTTGTTTCGCGAAATTTTCTTTTTAACTGTTCACAATCGGTTCTCAATAGTACTGGAAAATTGTCATAAATACCCCATTCTTCTTTTAGCAGATGATTAGGACATGTTCTTATCCCTTCCATGAAATCAGAAAGTTCCATTTGTAACTTTGTTTTTAGTAAATTTAAAAGTATTTCTATACTCTAG
>JBBSWE010000088.1:0-7477 GCA_038046445.1 Nanobdellota archaeon
AGATAAGAAATTAGCGAAATATTATGTTTCATAATTAATGGGTCAAAGTACTAGACTCAATTGGTGTACTTTTAGAAGAAGCCAGAAAGAAAGCCTACATCCAAGTTAATTTTATTTTGGTGAATATGTATTGGGAAGTAGGCAAAAGAATCGTGGAATTTGAACAGTCTACTAATTCTGTATTAGAATATGGTAGCGGGACTTTTGAACGGCTAGCATCAGACTTGAGGTTAAAATATGGGAAGGGGTTTAGTCGTAGTAATGTTATTTATATGCGGGTTTTTTATCTAAAATATCCAAAAAGTCAGACACTGTCTGACCAATTGTCTTGGAGTCATTATGTTGAGCTCCTTATGGTAGAGAATGATTTGGAAAGGTCTTTTTATGAAAAACAATGCCTTGCTGAGAAATGGTCAGTTAGGGAACTAAAGCGGCAAAAGAGTTCTGCATTGTTTGAAAGGATTGCCTTAAGCCGAAAAGGCAAAGATGTTTTAGAAATGTCTAAACAAGGTCAAATTATCAAAAAACCAGAAGATATAATTAAAGATCCATATGTTTTAGAGTTCTTAAACCTGCCCGAAACAGAAAATTACTCTGAGAAAGAATTAGAGCAGAAGGTAATCGATAATCTCCAAAAATTTATTTTAGAACTGGGAAAAGGGTTTACTTTTGTTGCATGTCAGTATAGGATAAGCTTGGGAAATAGGCATTATTATGTCGACTTAGTTTTTTACCACCGAATCTTGAAATGTTTTGTTTTAATTGATCTAAAAATTAATTCTGTAACCCACGCAGATATCGGGCAGATGAATATGTATCTTAACTATTTTAAGAAAGAAGAAGGTTCGCTTGGAGATAACGAGCCTTTGGGCATAATTCTAACTAAAGAAAAAGATAAAGTTGTAGTGGAGTACGCTTTAGGCGGTTTGTCAAATAAACTTTTCGTTTCCAAGTATAAGTTATATCTGCCAGATAAGAAAGAACTAGAAGATAAGCTTAAAAAAGTATTAGATTTTCCTATAAAATAATGAATAAAAAGAGGCTGATATCGGTACTTATAGTGTTTTTATTATTCGTTAGTCTAGTCTCTGCTGCAGAAGATACTTCCAGCAGTTCTTGTACCGGCTTCTGGGGCAGTATCTCCTGTTTCTGATGGGGCAGTAGAGGGAATGTGGTGGGGGAAGCTCTCGGAGTATAGGTATGAAAGAAAGCCAAACTCTGGAGTTCAAGAAATCTTTAGCAGAAATAAATGAAATTTTGGAAACCATTTCGGCGTTTGCGAATACGAAAGGCGGAAAGATTCTCGTCGGAATTGAAGAAAATAAAGACGGCTCCATGAAAGAAGTGGTTGGTGTGGTTATCAAAGGCAGAGAAATAGAAAATTTCGTCAATGAAATCAAGCAGAATACTGATTCAGTGATTTTTCCATCGATAGAACTTAAAAAATTAAAAGGAAAAATGGTTCTGATTATTGATGTCAGAAAAAATAGCTCTAAACCTGTTTTTGCAGGGGGAAGAGCTTATCAGAGAGTGGGAAAGAGCAATCTAAAACTTACTATTGAGGAAATTCGTCATATGATGAAACATAGTAAAGGTTATAGTTTTACGGAATTGGTTTGTGAAGAAGCGGTAATTAATGATGTTGATAGAAGTTTTGTGGAGAGTTTTTTTATACCACAATATGAATCTACCACCGGAATTAAAGTAGTTGGTGATTTTAAAAATTTGTTAGAGGGTTTAGGATGTGTGAAAGACAATAAGCCAACAATTGCCGGAATTTTGTTGTTTGGCAAAGAACCGCAGAAATTTTTTATGAACTCTTATATTGCTGTAGCTAGGTATAAAGAAGGCATCGGTACGGAAAGATTGGATTATAAAGAATTCACCGGCAATTTATTTAGCCAGATTGATGAATGTGATAAATATATCAAACAGAATATTGCAGTTATGTCTCGGCAGCACCCCTATAGTGTCCAGAGAGAAGATATTCCTGAGTATGGACTGTTTTCCATCCGTGAATTAATCACCAATGCAGTTTGTCATCGTGATTATTCTGAGCAGGGAAGCAAGGTTATTATCAAGATGTTTGATGAACGCATGGAATTTTAAAATCCAGGTGGATTGGTTAACGGTATTACCCCGCAAAATATTGTGATGAAACAATTCTCCAGAAATCCAATCATTTCTAAAACGTTAAGCAAGGTGAAGTATATTGAGGAGCTGGGTGAGGGATGGGATAAAGTGATCAAAGAGCATAAAGAGCACCCTCTTAAGCCCAAATTGCCTAAGATCAATGCTGACCCCTCTAGTATATCGGTTACTTTATTTTCAACAAAAAAGAAGTTTGAAGAGGAAAAGCTGGAAATAGATGTAAATGAAAGGCAAAGGAAAGCAATCAGTTCCCTTAAGAAAGGGGAGTTTATGTCTATAACCCATTATATCCAATTAAATAATGTCAGTGATAAGACCGCAAGAAGAGATTTAAATGACTTAGTGAAGAAAAGAATTTTTGTAAAAGAGGGAGTTACTACCAGCCTAAAGTTTAAGCTTCGGTCAGCTTCGGTCAGGAAAAAACACAATAACATTTAAAAGCCACAAAAAAATACGGTATTTAAGAGCATGAAAAAGAGGTTAATCGCGTTTGTACTGATGTTTCTGCTAGTTGGGCCTATTTTCGTCCTAGCCGCCGACGAAACCACCTCTTGTACCGGTTTCTGGGGTTCTATCTCTTGTTTTCTGTGGGGCAGTAGGGGGAATTTGGTGGGATAAAATTATTCATTTATTTTCAAAATTTCAATAGGGGTTTAATCTTTATGGACGAAAAAGAACTTAATTTTATTCTTCAAGAGGGAGAAGGACTAAAAATAGAATTCAAGGAACGTTTTGATTCTTCTTTGGCAGAGGATATGGTTGCTTTTGCTAACGCTGAAGGCGGAAGAATATTCTTAGGAGTTACTGACAAAGGGATTATTAAAAATATAGAGATAAGTAATCGGTTAAAATCTCAAATTCAGGATTTAGCCAGGAATTGTGATCCGCCAATTAAAATAACATCAGAGGAAGTTGCAGGAGTTTTAATAATATTAGTAGCTGAAGGGAAAGATAAACCCTACAAATGCAAAGAAGGTTTTTTTCTGAGGATTGGCCCTAATTCCCAAAAATTAACAAGGGATGAAATAGTTGAGTTTATCGTCGGTGAGGGTAAAGTTTTATTTGAAGAACAAATAACTCCCTCTTTTAATCTTGAGAAAGATTTTAGTAAAGAGAAATTAGAAAAATATATGCAGAGAGCCAAGCTTAGCTCTAATTTACTTTATGTAAACATGTTGAATAACTTAGGGTTATTGAGTCAGGGTAAATTAAATAATGCGGGAATATTATTCTTTGCGAAGAAGCCCTGTGTCTTTATCAAACAGGCATATGTTAATTGTATCCGGTTTAAAGGAAATGGGCGAACTGAGATCATCGATCGGGCAATATTTGAGGGAGATGTAGTAGAGAACATTGATGAAAGCATCAAATTTGTGCAGCGTAATACTAGTGTTAGGTATGAAATCAAAGAAATAATTAGAAAAGAAATCCCCGAATACCCATTAGAGGCAATTCGTGAGTCCATAATTAATGCTGTAATGCATCGGAACTATTTTGAAAAAGGAGCAACAGTATCTATAGAAATATTTGATGATCGGATAAATATTTCTAATCCTGGCGGACTGCCAAAAGGATTGAGCAAAGAAGATTTCGGTAAAAAATGTGTGAGAAGAAATCCTTTAATCGCTGACTTATTGTATCGCATACAGTATGTTGAAAGAGCAGGTACAGGAGTAGAGCGAATCAGAAAATCTCTTTTTAATGCAGGTTTACCGTCTCCTAAAATAGAGTTTAATAATTTTTTCACGATAACTATTTACAATCAGTTGACAAATAATGTCCCTGCAAATGTCCCTATAAATGTCCCTGTAAATGAACGACAAAAATGGATATTAAAAAATGTTGAAGAAAAAGGACAAATTCGCTTTCCCGCGATTGTAGAGCAATTTAGTAGTGTTTCCATTAAAACTTTAAAGAGAGATATTCAGTATCTGCAGAAATCAGGAGTCCTAAAGTTTGAAGGCGCCCCTAAAACCGGAGTATATAAGAGAAAAGATTAATAAAGCCCAATAAACTACTTTACTTTAAAAAGAGATGGACGTCAAAAAGAGCCTGGGAATAGTACTATTATTGATACTTCTTAGTTCCATTTTCGTCCTAGCCGCTGATAATACTCCTTGTACCGGCTTCTGGGGCAGTATCTCCTGTTTCTTATGGGGCAGTAGAGGGAATTTGGTGGGAGAAGCGGGGACGACTTTACCTTTGTGTTCTGCTATGTCCAGTACTGGTTATTGTCAATCCAATGGTTTTATTTATAAAGCAGTATTCGGAGGTACAGAATCAAAAACAGGAGTTCGTGTATATTCAGTAATTATTTTTAAAGACGAAGGAATATTAGGTTCTAAGTATGTAGATAAGTTAAGGGATGATGGTGATTTTCCCTCGTCCATAAAAATTTCCGATTGGCAGATAACCAGTTATGGTGATAAATTTACTCCTGCAAAACCAGTGACGGCAACTGCTCCTATTGTTGTCCCTACTAAACCCCAATCAGTACCTGATAATTACGTTTGGGATGATGATAAAAATCAGTGGTATGATGCTTATGGAGAAAAAAAAGGAGACACATTATATTATAGTCCGGTCAAATATGATTCATCCGGAGTTAAGATTACTCCGAGTGGAATCAGTTCTATTGCTACACAAGGAAGTGATTTATTTACCGTTAAAAAATATATTGTACCAACTGGTGAATCATACATTGAACTGTGTAAAATCGGAATTTGTGCAACACTTAAAGTGGCTGATTATAACACAGAACAAAATCTTGGATCTGTTATCGACAAAGCTGAAGTTGATCGTCTCTTAGCTTCGAGTAAACTTAGTGAAGTTCAGGAAATTCCTGCGGGGTGGTCTCCTGTCGTTGCTCCTCTTCCTGCTACTGCTCCCTCCACTGCCGATAAAGCTACTACTCTTGCTCCCGTCCCCAAACCTGCTACTTCTGCCGCTGCTAAACCTGCTGCTGCAACCAAAACATTAAGTTCTGAGAATGAGATTGCTGCAGCAAGAGCTTATAATCTTAAAAGTCCAGAATTACAGAGACTAGCCACTTTACTTGCCTTAAAAAGATATGACAATAAGGACATTACTTACCGTGATGCGCTACCAAAAGATATAGATGGTACTGAATTACAACAAGGAGACCCAGCGGAAGTGCGGAAACTTCAATTATATCTTGGAATTTCAGAAAATAAAGCTGATGGAAAATGGGGTCCAGCTTCTCAAGCGGCATTAGATAGTAACCTCGCTTCAATCAATGCTGGAACTTATGCTGATCCTCGACAAACAGTTGCTCCTGCTGCTTCTGCTCCTCAGCCTGCTGCTGCTGCTTCAGCAATTAGTACTTCTGGAGATTCTTCTATTACACAATTTGCTTTTGGTCGTACCGATACTATATACACTTGGGTTGATAATACCCATATTAAAGATAATCAAGGAAAAAAATACTTTTTAGAGAAAGGAGTTTGGAAAGAAGAAGGAAGCGGCGGTGCCGTTAGTAATCCTGTTACAGGAGAATTACGCACTGCTTTTAATTTACAAACAGACATAAAGTTTGGTCAAGATAAGGTTTCTGCTGAAAGAGCAAAAATATTGAGGGATGAACAAAGAGATACTTTGCAGAGAGAAATTGCTAATCTTATAATCCAAAGTAATACTAACATCTGCGCTCCGTCTATAGGTAAAGCTTGTCCTACAAGTACGGTTACTCCTGAAAGTAATGAAGCAATGAAAATAACTAACCAAATTAAAGTTAAACAAAACGCTCTTACTACATTAGGTGAGGATTCTGAAGTAAAAGATTTCTCTTTAAAACAATCCACTGCACGGACGGCTGTTGAACAGATACATACTGCCGGTGAAAAAACATTTAATGGTCCTAATGTAGGTAACATAATGTCTGCATTAAATGGTAAGTCGCATTTAGAAATTGCTTTCATCAAAGAAGAGTTCCGGAAAAAATATAACCAAGAATTAGATGATTACTTACGTCCGAAATTAAGTCCAGAAGAATATACTCAATATGAAAGTAAGACGGTTATCAGAGACAGACTCGTTGCTCCTGTCGCTTCTGCCACTCCTGCACCCACTCCCACTGCTCAACCTAAACTTCCCTCTACACTGAAGACTGATGATCAGATTCAGAATTTAGAACCAAAAGATGTAGACAAAGCCGTAAATGATTTCGAAACCTGTTCTGCGAATTATGATTGTGATAAAGAAGATCCTGGCTCTTTAATTACGCACAATCAAGCCGCTGCTTATTATAAAAATTTGGTAAAACAAGCCGATGATAAAATCGCTGCTGCCCAAAAAGTATTAGATACTGCTATTTCCGAAAAAAAAGCAAATGCCCAAAATGCATTAGACGCAGCCAAAGCAAAGCGAGAGGAGAAATCTTATTGCGATAGCAACGGAAAAAATTGTAAAACCGCTGAAGACAAGTATGAAGAGAATGCCGCCAAAGGCAACATCTTCGGAGATAGAGAAGCAGCCCGAACTCAAGGATGGCTGAAATGGTATGCTGATGCGGAATATTATCTTGCCGGTGTCGGAGCCGTCTCCCGAGAATTAAGCAAACTGGGCAAGTATCAAGGAATCTCTAATTTATTATTCCCGGAGACAACTACAGAATGGAACAAATGGGCTAATAACGAATTCTTTAACACTTGGTCTGATATTCCGGGCAGAGTAGCACGAGAAGTGTGTGAGTACGACCAGAAGAAAAGGGCCGAAAAGCCGGGAGAAGGCGTTTCTTTCATCCACACTCCCACCGGAGCCTACCAGTTTGTAGGTTCGATCCAAGCGGAAAGGAGTACTACTTTAGTTCCCATCTTGTGCGAAAAGAATCCTAAAGAAAATATTACTAAAGAAGAGGAATTTATCTGTTCTAATAAACAACAAGTATGTGTAAATAATCTTTGTTATAAAGGCACTGATCCGGAAGAGATCGATCTGGACACGGCTCAACCGGAAAAAGCTAAAGTGTACAAGATCCATTGGGGAGTAAGCGCTCCGTCAGATTTAGCCTGGACCCCTTTCGTGGACGAAAATGGGATTGCCGTACGCTTTAATTTAGGGCTCTATACCAGTACCGGAGGTAATGTCCATGAACCGGACAAGTGGGTGTTTAAAAAACAAGGTTCGACTTCCACTTCCGTGATCGAATTAAAGAATGGCGCTCAGGACGGCGGAACCATTGTTCGATACTTAAATGAAGAGTATGTGAGCGCCTGTGTAGTTTTCGATCCCGATTATAGGGTTAAGGATGACGAAGGAGATTATGTCAACCAGATCTGCGCTAATTTTAAAGATATGGATGAAAAAG
>JBBSWE010000089.1:0-7919 GCA_038046445.1 Nanobdellota archaeon
CTAGTGGGAGAATCTTCTCTGACCCGAGATTTTCAGATTCATTCTTGGGATAAACAAAGACATGCACCGGGCAGTATAGAAGAAAGAGTGTTCCAACCTCTTCAATCGCTCTTTCCGTACCATCATTTAGTCTATTTAGTGATGGGACCACCTAAGAGTTTATTTGATTTGATGATAAATCCTGTTCGGATTAAAAATGGACCACAGAAAGTTTATGAAACTCTGCAGGGAATTGGGATAGATACCATGTTCTTGTCTATGCCAGAAATACAGCCTAACTTAAATGAAATTGCTGCTAGAATAGTAGCATTGAAATCTTGTCAATTTTAAATACTCTTTATCACAACAATATTTAAAAAGGGAATCCTTTCTTTTGGGTGCATGACGCATATTTTGTTTGAAGATAAAGGTAGAAATTATCAAGTTCAAGGATTACCGTACGAACAGACTTTTAAGTTTGTTCGACCTTTAATTCTGGATGGAATTCCTTCTGTAAGTGAACTTCAACAACTATTAGAAAGTTCTGATGCCGACACTTTAACTAATCCCTGGTCCGTTTCAGTGATGAGAGGATTTAGAGATTATATCCCCACCACCTTTAAGCGGGCTACTCAAGGTATGCCCATAAAGCTCTTAGAAGAATTATTTGATACTGAAGGAGATTGGATCCCAGAGGAAGAAAAAGTATTGTTACAATTACAAACAGAAATTGAAGCAAAAGCAGCTACAATTGATGCAGCAATAATTCACCATAAAAGAGAATTGGGGACAGTAGTTAATAAAGCTCATTTATTAAATCGCATTTATATGATTGGAAGGATTTATGGTCATTTACAAGAGAGGGAATATCCTTTCTTATTTGGTGATTTAACTGATGAGTCCAAGTGGGATGATGCACTTTCAGCAATGAAATCACAATTTATGGAATACCTTACTGAGATTCCACAAGGTAAAAGAAGACACGGAAAGAAGATTAGAACAAGTGAAGTTACTCCAGAAGAAGTAAATCATAAATACATTTATTTGGAATGGCTTCATCAACAATTAGGTGATGGTCTCTTAGGTGTTTTAGTTTATGGTTCGGCGGCTAGATGTGATGATCCTCGTGGTTATTCTGATTTTGATAATTGGGTTAGAGTAAAAGATGTTCCTAAGGCTCATCAAATCTTAAAAGGCACTTGTCCTGTAGTTTATCAAGGAAAAGTGGTTAATGGGAAGGATATCAAACAACCAGATGGTAATTTTCCCGATGGGGCAAAGCCAGTGGGAATCCATCTTTTCCCAGAATCAGAAGACTATATCCTTAGGCATATCAAGTTCCTACACGATTCTAGAGAATTCTTAATGCATACTCAGGTTATTTACGGAGAATTTCCGTTTATAAAAGTTAAGCAGGACGAAGTTATTGAGCGAGGCGTTTCTCAAGCTTATATCAAATTAAAAACAATTGCTGGTTCATTGAATTGGGCATATTCCTCTCCGGAAAAAATAAAACAAAAACCGCAATTGTTTGAATTTATTGTGAAAAATGTACGCTTCTTTTTACAACATTCACTTAATGCTACCGAAGGTCCAAGATTAAGAAGTAAAGATGAACTGACTTCCATTCTTGCTGAAAAGGGCATTTATATTCCGGAATACAGAGATGACTTGAACCATATTCAACAATCATTGTTAAAAGCAATGGTTGATGTTTTAACCTTACAGCAGGAATTCATAGAACAAGGGAGAAAACCCCATTTAAAATTTTTAATGGAAGATCGAAAACTTGCTTGGGATGAACCGGACATTGATGATTGGGGTAAAATAGACTTAGTTGATCATATCACTTAATATTTGAAAATAGTAGGAAGCTTATTTCTCCTCCGCAAAGTTTAAAAGAAGCAGTCTTAATCTTACTTTAACATGAAATGGTGGAATATTATTGGTGCGACTTTATTATTGACTGCGGCTATCCTAATCGCAGCTTGCAGTCAGCCTAATCCAAAGGACTGTCCTTCTTTATCTGGCTTAACCCAAGATAATTGTTATTTGGAAGCTAAAAATTGTACTCTTATTACTGATTCAGATGTAAAAGACACCTGCCTGGTAGAAGAGGCTAAAGGAGCTCAGGATCTTGCTGCTTGTGATACAGTTGTTTCTGCTGCTTCTAAAGGATATTGTCAAGAACAGATAGCGGTATTGAAGAACGATTTCAACATTTGCGGTCAGATTAAAGATGGCTATTGGGGAGATAATTGTTATTCCATTCTTGCCCGCGGTACAAATCGAAGTGGTTTATGTGGATTTGTGAACCACCAGGGAGACCGCGAAGATTGTTATTATGATTTAGCTCTCGCTTTAAACGACCATAAGCTCTGCTCAAAAGTTCCGGTCAACGAAAGCCAGAGATGCCTTTATTCCATCGCTCGATCTTTACAAGATGAAGAGCTTTGCACTTTATTGGAACATCCGGTCAACCGTGCTTCTTGCATTTTGAAGGTGGCTAAGTTAAGAAACGATAAGCTGCTGTGCGAAAAGATTAAAGTAAATTTAATCAAGGAAGATTGCAGGAAGTATTTTTTGAACCAAACCACCAACAATGATACTGGTAGTGGCACAGAAATAAAAACGGAAGAAAAAGCATAAAAATTAATTTTAATTAATTATCTAGATGCATTTTTACCGTGAACTTTCTTATTCCAATTAAAAGTTCTCATCCGGGCACTAGCTCCGTATCCGCAGGAAGCACATTTTTTCTTAGTGATATGATAAGCGCGTTTCCCGCAGCGGCGGCAGTGAATATGAGTCTTCTTGCCGGAATGCTTACCCATGGAGGCTGTTCCTTTAGTCATGTTATTTCACCTAAGTAATCAGATTTATGCTGGAGTAATTATAGTAATAGTGTCTCCGCGGATAAAAACAGTTCCAACTTTTCTCTTTAACTCTCCGTTTTGGTATTCTTCAGCATCGTTTAGCACAATATTCACGTGGATATCGAAAGCATAAAGCTTGCCGATATATCTGTAATTATTTTTTAGATCAACCATCACTGTTTTATTTCTGGATTGATTTAAAGCGTCTAAAGGCCTTGATTGCATTTCTTCCATCATAGTTATTAACACCCCATAATTTGGTACTATTGACAGATGAGAGATGATTTATAAATGTTTTGGAGTGAGATGGTGTTTTATCTTCTCTTGGAACTTTTTAGGATAGACTTTCAGATAATAACTCAATTTTTTTTTATCCATCTTTTTAATAATTTCGTTTAAGGTTTCTTTATTAGTTTTCTCATTAAAGTAAACCATATCTAAGAAAGTCTTTTCTAAATCGGAATAAGGCAAGGCAAAATGGTTCTGCTCTTGATGTTCTACCCCCCAAAAGTACTTTTTATCTATCCTTCGGATTAATACATTATTGCCCATAACCCTCCTTAATCCCGTTCTTATCCTCTTGGTAGTTATGATTATTGGTATGGTCTCCTGCTCCCACATCCCATGATAACTAAGGGCATCTTGTAGTCCTAAATAAGCTGGCTGAAAACAGAATACTGCTAAAGAGATATCGTCGTGTGTGGTGTAATATCCTTTGGTCAATATTTCTAATTTTTCCTGTTTGATAAGGTTTCTTATCAATTGCTTTGTATATTGATGATTCTTAACGATTTTCTGAATAGATTTAAAACTAATTACCGGGCTTTTGGCGATTAACGCTTCTACTTGATTTAAATGTTTTCTCTTCCCCACTTTAGCACCTGTCTTTGATATAAAGAAGCATTTTTTTGTAATCTGGAACCAAACCTTCTAAAATGATAACTTGCAGGTCTTTTTCATCAATAGGGGGTTTAAATTTATCAATAAGTTCTTTTAATCTTGGAACAATCTTTTCTTTATTCTGCACATATTTTAATAAGAAAAAAATATCGTACAAATCTCTTATCTTTAATCTCTTCAGGTAAGTACTTACTTTTTCGTCAATTAGCTCTTCTGCGGTTAAAGTATAAACAGTAATATAATTGCCCTCAGCGGTTTCGTAATCTCTTAACGAGCCGTTTGCTTTCTTGAATAAGGCCTCAAATCTCACTTCAGTATGATTAAATTTCAAGTTTGAATAAATACTATTCTCGCCGACTTTCTTCTTTTCAATCACAAATCCCTTCTTTTGCAGATGCTCAAAGAAACGGTTAATCTTATCTTTATCTTTGAGCAGGTAAGCATCAATATCTTCAGAAAAGCGGTTCCCCTGATAGCAGCGCCAGATGGCCGTTCCACCATGCAGGACAGCATCATCAAACACTTCATACAGGGCAGCTATGACTAAATCCTGGGCTTTAGCGATCTCTTTATGTATGGTTCGTTTTATTTTCAATATTATTGGAATCATAGGATTAACAAAGGTTACTAATATATATAACTTTCGTTGATTGTTTGTTCTACTATGGGAAAATTATTCTCGGGGGAAGTCTATTCGACCTAGTTATGCCTCGCCCAATATCTTCTTTTCTTCCCATTTTTGGTACAAAACAGTAATCTTTAAATAGCAGTGTACTATTTTTGGTATAAAAACATCCCAAAAATGGTAACTTACGAAGAGCTGCTCCAACGGCAGAATGAAGCCAAAGTGTTTATAGAAAATACAGTTAAACCTTACGTTTTAATCATGGAGAAATTAACGTGCTAATCGAACCGTTATTAGGATACAAATCTACTTGGAGGGTTTTAAATTTACTATTTGAAACTCTACGCAAACCAGTAGGTAGAAGTGAACTATATCAATATACTAAATTAGGAAATGCTCCTCTCAGTAGGGCCTTGGAACGTTTAGTCAGAACGAGGATGTTGGTTCAGGAAAAAAAAGGAAAAAAGGAGTTTTATTATGTTAATGAGAATAATGAATATGCAAAAATTATTTTTGATCTATGGAAAAAAGAAGTCTTTGGCTTAAGAAACTTGCCTTATAATATTAAGATAATCTTATCTGAGTTTATCCGTAATATACAAGATAGTTGTGAAGGAGTGGAGCGAATAATCTTATTTGGTTCTCAAGCTAAAGGAACGGCTTCAGCACATTCTGACATAGATATAGCGGTAATTTTCCGTTCCAATTTAAAACAAGAGTTGTTATTGACTAAGATAGTTAAAAAGATTAAAGAACAGTTTGGGATGGAAATACAAGTACATTCTTTTACTTCAGAAGGATTTAATTCTAGAAATAAGCTGGTGGAAGAAATAAAAAGAGATGGGATAGATTTAACTGGATAAAATACCAAACACTGTCTGGCAAATTAAAGGGGTTGTAGAAAATTATGAAAGTTAATGTCATTCTCAACAAAAAAGATTATAAATAAACCTCTATATCTTAGTATTATGGTCAACTTTGCTAAATTACAGAAGGAATTTGTCAGCTATGACGAAGAAAGGGAGAAACTGATTAAGAAATCCCGTGATGTTCTCAAACTATCCAAACTTATTATTTATGCTGTGCATCGTGACGAGATGGATAAAGCCGCTAAGCTAGTGGAAGAGATTGAAAGGGAACGGAAGGAGTTAGAGAGGATTGCCGAGCATTCCGATAAGATGGTCTTTGAAGGCAGTTATAAGATTGCCATTCAGGAATATGTCGAAGCGATTTTGTACTATGGTTACGTTAAGACCGGCAAGCTGCCGGAATTAAAAGGAGTCAGCGCCGAACATTTCATTCTAGGCATTTGCGATCTTCCGGGAGAGTTGACTAGAAGAGCAGTTTATCTGGCGGGAAAAGGAGACGTGTCTACTATCGCTAAGATTCGTGATTTAGATGATGAGATTTATGGAGAATTATTGAAGTTCGATTTCAGAGATAATGAAATTCGTAGAAAGGTGGATCAAGTTAAATACGAGTTAAGGAAGATGGAAGACTTGTTGTTAGATATGAAGATGAAGGGAAGATAAGTCTGGTTTTATGTTGGTTTTATTCTTACTTGATAATCCCAGAGTAATTTTGACGAAATGTTTAAATAGTATACCTCAGTTATACCATTTATGGCCAGCCCCAGCAAAGAAGAAAATGTTCTGAAATTAATTTTAGAGAATAGTCCACTTCGAGAATGGCACTTTGAAGAGATAGTAAAAAGCGCCGGGGTTACTAAAGCCGTAGCTAATAAATGGCTTAAGAAATATGTCCGTGGGGGCTTATTAGTTAAAGTAAAAAAGAAAGGAAGATTTCCTTATTTCACTGCTGGGAGCAACAATCCGGTCTATTATTCTCAAAAGCGCTTATACCCTTTAGAGAAATTTCATGAAAGTGGTCTAATATCCCAATTATTATCTCTGCCGGAAGCAAAAACAGTAATCTTTTTTGGGAGTACCATCAAAGGAGATTGGTATAAAGATTCTGATATCGATATTTTTATTTATGGGAATACTAAAAATTTTGATAAGAGTATTTACGAACATAAGCTTGGCCGGCATATAGAATTACATCTCTTTTCGAATAAGAAAGAAATAAAAATGGTTAGAACCGGATTAATAAAAAATATTATTAATGGTTATGTGCTTAAAGGGCAAGTACAAGACTTTGTAGAGGTGGCTTAAATGAAAATTGAAGTGGATAATTTGGATAAAACTTATCGTTTGTGCCTGAATACGGGGAATATCAAGGAGAAGATTCCCGACGTTGAGTTGATAATATCTCTGAAACAAATGGCGGAGAAGGGGATTGAATTTATCAATAGCAAATCAAAAGACATTCCTACTAATAGCACCGACTGGACTTTTGTATTTAGGGATTATTATGAATCCTTGCGCGGATTAATTGAAGCATACCTTTTGTTTGAAGGTATCGAGGCAGACAGCCACCAATGCAAAAATGCTTATCTTTGCTTTAAGCATCCGGAACTGGATTTGGACTGGGAATTCCTAGAAATAATTAGGTTGAAGAGGAATGCTATCAATTACAGGGGGCAGTTGCTTAGGTATGAGGACTGGAAAAGCCTGAAGCTGAAGTTTGAGCTGCATCTCAGTGCTTTGAAGAAAGAAATTGAGAAGAAACTGAAGGAGAGTTAATTGGATATGAAGTTGAAGGGAAGATAAGTTTACTTTACCGCTACAAAAGCTTCGTAAATATCTCCTTCTAAGATATGCTTTTCAACTTTCTTGAATCCAACTTCATTCAAAAGAGAAACCAATTCTTCTTCTAATAACAAATATCCCTGCGAAGGATAATCTTTTTTTTCTTTGGTAGCCTGATTTTTAGTGGTTAAGGTCCAGTTTCTTACTCTTCTTACTTTATCGTTATCGAAGGAACAGGTAAGGTACATTCTCTGGCCATCTATCTCCACTTCTCCAATCTCTTCTACCGCTTGCTCTTGTGCTTCTGGTTGTTTGTCAACGTAAAGGATTCCCCCATATTCTAATATCCGGTAAAAGTTGGCTAATGCTGATTTTATCTCTTCTCTGGCCCTTTCTAGATTTGGTTCTGCCTTACCCCAAGAAACGGCATAAGGCAAAGAGTTTCCTTTGCAAATTAAAGCTTTCCACATTTCTTCGGATAAATCTCCAAAGTCCTGCCAAGGTCGGGCACCAAAGGAATCATACTGAAAAATATATCCTGGAGCGCGTTCTTCTTTCGCCCTAAACATGGCTCTTTCAAACATGGCTTGACTTCCGTCATTGAAAACGATGGAATAACCTCTCTTAGCCAAATCGATTACGGGAAATCCAAATCCTCCCGCTACATCCAGAATTAAGCTTTCTTCTGTAACGCCGTAGCTTCTTAGCAATTCTTCTAAGCGATTGACGTAAACTACTTTATCAAAAAGGGCATCAGTGCACTTTTCCCATAATACGGACAATTCTTGGTTGAAGTCTGAAGTCATTTTTCCTTAAAAATAAAACCTCTATTTAAAGAGGCAAACGCTTAATTCCCCCCGACGATAAGAAAAATTCTTAAAGACGCCA
>JBBSWE010000090.1:0-19226 GCA_038046445.1 Nanobdellota archaeon
TCAGTAAAATAAAATTTGTTAATTTAAAAAAAAGATTATCTTGTAAACTTCAGTAGATAGTGGCAATTTGGACAGAGCAGAACGCATTTATTTATTTCGTTTTGCAAAAGTGATAAGTTTGGAGTGATACTCTTTTCAGCAATTCTAAAAAACTTTTGCTTTCTATCCCTATGATGAAATTGAAGTATCTCGTGGTGTTCATTATATCCGCAGACAGAACAACTTTTTCCTAATTTAAATGTTAATAAGAACTTTTCTCTCAGTTTCTTATGATTTTCTCTTTTCTTTATTCTTATTGTATCTTTATTCTTTATTCTCCATTTTTTACTACACTCTTTCCAATATTCTCCCAGCAAACTTTTGTTCTTTTGGACATATTGCCGTTCATATTCTCTTTTCTTTGGTTTTATTATCTCTTTATTCTTTTGATAATACTCTTTATCACGAATTTTTCCTTTCCTTAAGATTATATTTCTATTTTCGAGATAATATTCTGTTCCAGCTTTCCTTAGTTTGTCTCTATTCTCTTCGCGATATTTTTTTTGCCATTCTTTGACTTTATCCTTATTCTTTTGCCGATACTCTCTCTTTTTTGCGTTTATTATGTCCTTGTTCTTTTGATAATTTTCTTTCTTCTTTGCTTTTACTCGCTCACTATTGTTCTCTCGCCATTTTGCATCCTTTGTTCTGCGATCATCATTCTCTTTATAACGCTGTCTTCTCTTTGCGTTTAGTCTATCCCTATTCTTCTCAAGATATTCTTTCATATATGCTTTCGTATCCATCAGATGCAAACAAATGATCCAAAGCTTAAAAATTTATCCGTAAAGAAATTCCTACTTCTTCCACATCCCCTCAATCTCTTTAGTCGTGGTAGCCTGCTCCGGCTTCTTGTTCTCTCTGAATTGCAAGAAGCGCGGGAATCTTAACGCTAATCCCGACCCACAAGTATGAAAAGTACTTTTAGTGATCTCTGCTCCTTTAACTTCTACTACAATTTTCGGCTCGAACCATAAATCTGCTTCCATCTCTTTTTTCACTTTCAGCCGTGCTGCTTTGTGAGTAAGTTTATACTTCTCCAACAGTTTAGGAAATTTTTCTAACAATTCATCCGTCAACCCACTACCCATCTTACATAACGTTTCAAAAGTATCATCTTTTTGATTATAAGCCGCACAAAGTAATGCTCCGTAAGTTCCTGAACGTTTTCCCTTACCATGATACGCTCCTACCACTACCAAATCAAAAGTGTCGGCCATCTCCGCAGCATATTCTTTTTTCCATTTGATCCAATTCCATCCTCGCGTTCCGGCTTGATATTCTGAATCTTCTGCTCGTGATTTGACAATCACTCCTTCGTATCCGGCATCCAACATCTCGCGAAAGAAGTCGTTCAATTCTTCAATATCCGAAGTAATAATTTTCTCAGTAGGGACAATTATCTCATTCTTCTTGATGATCTTAGCCAATTGCTCTGAACGTTTGTAATAAGGTTGGTGCAGGAAAGATTTTCCGTCCAAGTGAAGTAAATCAAACACTTTCAGATGTACTGGAACTAATTTAACATACTCTTCAATATCCATCTTGCGTTTTCTCTGCATCAAAGTCTGGAAAGGCAAAGGATGACCTTTCTTATCAATCGCCAATACCTCTCCCTCTAACACAAATTCATCCGCGTCCAGATATTTTTCTAAATATTTCACTAAATCGGGAAATTGATCAGTAATATTTTCCAAACGGCGGGAGAATAAAACGATTTTACCTTTTTTATTTTTATGCGCTTGGACTCTTTCTCCATCATACTTGGCTTCGACAGTCCAGGGTGGAGAAATTTTATCGGGTAATTGTTCTAAATCCTCTACCCGCTGAGCTAACATCATCTTAATCGGACGGCCTACATGCACATCGATTTTCTCAATCGCTTTAATTCCTCCTTTAGCAAGAGTTTCGGCAATCAAACCTAAATCGGGACAGATGTTGTACGCTTTCTCCAATTTTTCTTTGGCTTCCTTATCTCCGGTAAAAGTGATGGATAAAGCATCAAGAACAGTCATATCTCCTACCCCCATCCTTAACGTACCTAAAGCGATTCGAGCGATATATTTTGCACCCAGAGGAGAAGATTTTTGCAGCAAAGAAGCTAAGAGGTTTTGTTTTTGATCTTGAGAACCAGAACCGCCCGATTCTCCAATCTTATGTAAAGTAGCAAACAATTCTTTTACGCTTAATTTTCCTAAGGGGAATAAAGTAATAGGTTTCTTTTGCAAGATTTTTTCTGCGGTCAAGCCCACATCTCCACTTTCTTGCATGAATTTCTGCACTTTAGAATTATCTGCAGCTCCGGCTACAGCAATCGCTTTCAACACGGACTTTTCGGCCATGCCCAAAACTACATTTTCATAATCGGAAGCAATTTGACCTAAGGTAAGATAAGAGATGACGGCGATATCGTCTTCCGGGACGGATTTGAAGAACTTGGCCAGAATTTCGCGCATAGCGTTGCCGGAAGAAGTCTTTTCCAGCTCTTCATACAGTTCTGCCAGCTTTTGGAAGTCCATTTTTATTTCTCTTCAATAAATATACTTCTATTTAAAGTAATATTAATCATTGCTCACCATCCTGTCAAAGCATTTATCGCACATTCCAGCGTGCCAGTCTTTGTTATGTGCCGAAATTTTAACGTTGCATTGTTTACAATTATAGTTCATTTCTTCATTATGCTTCATAGTAAATGTTCTCTTTTTCAGTTCCCAATCTTTGGAACTCATAGTCTCGGCAAAAGAGCCTTCTGCCCAGAAATCATCCTTTTCGGGCAGGTCTTCCCCATTTAATGTTTTTTGCAGCATTTTCTACCTCAATAATCGTTTTTATCAAAGTTTTTTGGAATAGTATATGTTTGATTAGTTGGTATAGCAGAAGCGATTCTGCTGGTTCTAAATTTTCTCATCTCTTTTCTGAGATGACAGTAACCAATAGTGTATCTAGCGGAAGTGTAATACACATTTATCTTTCTTCTTTTAAATTCTGCATTATCCATGTTAAAGTAGCTAATTTCTACGGTTCTTAGCTGTTCTAAAGCGTTTTTAAGTGTATGGTATACTTTTTCATCAATCGGGTTATTGTAAGTATGATATTTCTGTCTTAAAAAATCTTTATCCATTTCTTCTTTAGCTTCTTTTGGCAGTTGCTGAGCCAGTTTTTTGAGGATAGAGGAGATTACTTTCCGAGAGATTATCTCTTCGTATTCATCATAGTAATCATTGTAAGACTCTTCCTCATCCTCTGGAGCACTTTCCTGATATTCTCGTGCTATTTGATAGAGAGCTTCAATCTCTTCTGGAGTGAATGGTTTTGGCATTTATCCTAACCTCTTTTGCATCTTCCTCTTTGAAGTTTCTGCAATGTCTTCCTCTTCAGATTTTACTCTTCTTTGCAGTTTTTGAATGTCCTCTTCCGGCGGAAGTTTTTCAGGAATGATGCCACTATCTACCAGTATGCTTCTGACCTTCTTATTACTTTTAACATGCTCACCGGTGATAGTATTCTCACCACTCAGATTCTCTTTTTTAACGTTAAAGTTTGTTATTTCTGTTGCTAAATTCTTGGCGGTAATGGTTACGGTTGGCAAAAAATCCGCAAGAGGTCTACTTTTTGGAATTCTAAGCTTATTTTTCATCTGTGCGGTTGTAAATCCGCCAAACAAGGCTTCATCACCTTTGCTTCTTATTCTGGCAAAGCCCTCATCATCAACGCCACGCTCATAAATTAGCTTTGAAAGTTCCGTCTCTGAGGCAATAAGTTTAGTTCTGGCTTCTAATCTTTCCTGAAGAGCAATTCTCTGCTCTATTAATTCCTGTTTTCTGGTTTGTATCGCAAAATAACTTTGAGCAAAAGCAATTTCTTCTTTTCTCGGATCTCCATTCTGGGCAATGAGATAACAGGCATATCTGGTAAGCATATAATCTTCTATTTCTCTTTCCGTTTCCGAGCCGATTTTAACCATTTTGGCGGCTCCGACAAAATGGTTTTTTATATCAATATTATAATTCTTACAAGCTTCCTTCGCTTTTTCTATTACTCCTAAAAATTTACGCCATTCTATATATCCCAATAGTTTTTGCAAATCTCTGGCATACCAGAATTCTACTCCATCCTCTCGATTGACGTAATCTTCAAATGATTTATGTAAGGTGGTGATGAGTTCTCTTATCATTTCAAACTCTCCTCGATTACTTTCTTGGAATTTTCTAATTTCTTTTTCCCAGTAGTCCAAAAGATTATAGACAAAATTGTAAATATCCCACCAAAGAAAAAGAAGACATAAAACAAGTTCATTGCCCACGAAAAAGTTAGTAAATTAGTAGATACATTGGTTGAAGCTACGTTGATAGTAACTCCGGAAGCAGTAAATAAAAATCCTGCTAAAATAATTGCTATTTGTGCAAAAACAAACCAAGATTTAGCGATTTCAACATCCAATTCTTTTATCAGTTCTCTTGCCTTATCTTTATCCAGCATTAATTCACCCCAATACCAATTAAATATCCCTTAATTCCTTATAAATCTTCTGCCGATTTTAAAGTAAGAATAATGTGGTTAATTCTCCCTTACACCCTGCCTAATTAAAAAAGAGTAATCATTATTAAGTAGATATTATTTCATAAAGCTTATAAAGTATTGTAAGATATTCATTTTTAAGATATATAAATGAATGGGGGTAAGAGAATGCCTGATAATAGCGTACAAATCATTGATGAGAAAATGTTTAAGGAATTAGATTCAAGGTTAGAATCTCTTGGGGTGATTAAAAGCGAACCTGCAGAATATAGGTCGTTTAATCTGAGTGAAGTTGATGCGTATTGTAGAATAGCAAAAAGAGCAGCCCAAGAAGACCTTTTAAAAAAAGCTGAAGAAATGGGAGCAACTTATTTAAGATTAATGCCTAATGCAGCACCAGATGTGGGAATGGTTTCTGGTGTAGAACAAACGGTTGGAGAAGCATATAAATTGAAAGTGTATGGGGGCAGTACAAATGGGAATTGAAATACTTACAGAAAAAGAATTCAGAGAAAGATGGACTATAGCAGAAAGCAAAGAGAATAAACTATTGCCTGATACGCCATACAAAGAAGGTGTTTCTTATCTTGGAGAGATTAGAGATGAAGCTGCAGTAATTAGTGATGGTTTCTTCGGATGCGCTTTAGACTCCCGTTTCTTTGATGGACTTTGTGGTTATGATAAAGAATTGCATGGTAGAGTTGCTAGTCAATTCAGAGATATCATGATTGCTGAAGCAGAAAAACGCGGTGCAAATGTTCTAATTCCAACAGTTTACGAGACGGTGCCTAATGGTGAAAAAGTTCCCGTTGCCGGTTACGCTTTTCGCATAGAACGATAAATTTATTTGTTTTTTAAACCACCATGAAAATCTTAGCCACTGCGAAACAACGAGGAGCAGTAAATCTTTTAGTTCCGGTTATACACCAACTAAAAAAAACAAGCAAGCAAAATGAATTAGCCTTAACCATTTTCGCTTCGGGTAATGATGTTGAAGCGGCTGGCTTTGGTGACTTATATCATACTCGTTTAGAATCCGAAGATTGTCATGCTTTGCTTAATGGATACGACCTTTTAATCGCTGGTGCAGATTGTTATAACACTTTAACTGGGGAGCTGGTAAAAGCAGCCAATTCTTTAGGAATACCCAGTATAATGATTCATGGACAGAATGAAAACCATAAAGACTACTTTGGGTATGATTCAAACCGTTTTGAATATCTTCCCACTCTTATCGGAATAATGGATAACGAAACCAGAGAAGGCATAAAACAAGAACTTGGCGGAGCATTAGGTGAAGAAGCGACCAAGAGATGTAGAATTGTTGGTTGGACTGCTTTTGACCATTATCCTCAGATAAGAGAAGCATTCACTCTTAAAGATAAAGAAGACTTATTAGCAAAGATTGAGTTAGATTCATCTCGCGAAATTTATGTGCATTTCACTCAAAATGTTCACCCAGATTCAGTTTATATGCAAAAGACACCTCTCTCTTCTGAGAGAAAGCAGGAAGATTATAATTATGAAATAAAAGTTACCCAAGCTGTTTTTGAAGCTGCTTCAGATTTAGGAAAAAAATTAGTAGTCAAGCCTCACCCCGGAGAAGAACATAGTGTTAATATTACTAAAGAACTAACCGATAGGCACGTTTTTATTTACCTTCCGGCTAAAGCCTGTAGCAGTCAACAATTAATGCTTGCAGCTGATTCAGTAACGGCAGGAAGAAGCACCTGCTTAACCGAAGCCTGCCTTCTGGATCGAAATATCGGCGGGATCTTTACCGAAGAAAAAGGACACACGTGGGAAAAAGCATTTCCACCTATTGCTTTAGGAGCAATTCCCTATGCTAAAGAGTGGGATGAGGTAAAAGAAGTCTTACAAAAGGTTACTTCTTTAGATGAAACAGTAAGAGCGCAGCTTGCTCACGACCGAAAGAAATTTTCGGTGGATGGAAAAGCATCGGAAAGAGCTGCGCAGTTAGTTTATGAATTGTTGGGATTAAAATAATAAGGGAGATCTTTTAGTTTAAAATTTTATTTAATTTTCTTGCCAGTGTTGTATTCTTTAGCCTCTTCGGTTTCTCCAACAGCACATTAAATCCCTGCTCATTATACCTGGGTACAAGATGCCAATGCACATGCTTAGCCTCATCCATGTAAATCAGATAAACCTTTTTCACTCTTAGCACTTTTAACATCACATTTCTTACCTTGTTTACTGTATCCATTAAATAGTCATACTCTTCCCTTTCTAACAAATGCAAATCAGTTACTTTTTTATTCCATACGATTACCACATGACCTTTGGCAATTGGAAAGTTGGCTAATGTAGCATAGAGAAATTTATCTTGATAAAACACTGCTCCTCTTTTTGGTTTAGGTAAGTCTGGATGCATGATTATAAGCAAAATGTAAGATTATTTAAACTTTAACTTCACTCTCTCGAGGATCCCTGCTGAATCTCCCACAATCTACGATACAGGCCTTTCCTAACTTTCAACAATTCTTGATGTGTGCCCATCTCTACCACTTTTCCTTGATCTAACACCACAATCAGATCGGCATTCATAATAGTAGACAAACGATGAGCAATCATGATAGTGGTACGATTTTGCATCAACACGTCTAAATCCTTTTGAATCTCTCGTTCCGTCTCTGAATCTAAAGAAGAAGTAGCTTCATCTAACACTAAGATTCTTTTATTAGCGAGTAATGCCCGAGCAATAGAGATTCTCTGCTTTTCTCCACCAGATAATTTCACTCCTCGTTCTCCAATCTCAGTCTTCTCCTTTTTAGGCAGGCGGCTAATCAGGGTATCCAATCTAGCCATTTTAATTGCTTTCCATACTTCCTTCTCGGAGGCATGAGCATTAGCATAAGCCACATTAAAATAAATAGTATTATTGAACAACAACGGTTCTTGGGGAACGACACTCATGCTATCACGGAGAGATTCTTGCGTAACTTGACTGATATCCTGTCCATCAATCTTTATCTCTCCCGAATTTAAATCAAACAAGCGATACAATAGTTTGACAATAGTGGTCTTTCCACTACCGGAAGGTCCGACTATGGCTACCTTGGTATTCTTGTGGATGAAAAGGCTAAAGTTACGAATCACCGCATCTTGATCTAATCTTTTTTTGACCCACCCTCGAGGATAAGAGAAACATACATCGTTAAATTCAATTTCTCCCTTCTCCACTTTTAGTTCTGGAGCCTTTTCTACGTCTTTCACCTCGTTCTCTTCTTTGAACAAAGCAAATAAATCACTTACGTCAATACTGCTGCGGACAAAGTTACGATATCCATGCATCAAACTGAATAATTGTGGGATTAAAGTTAATACGGCAGTATAAATTAAAGTAATGTCTCCTAAACCGATCTTTCCTGTTTTAAAACTAGAGAAACTTAAGTAAAAGATAGTAACAAAACCAAGAGCAAAGATGATGGCTTCAAAAGCAAAGTACCAGGAAAAGATATTCCAAAAATTATTACGAGCTTCTTTTAATTTTTGAGAAAGTTTACTAAAATAGCTATGAGTCAATTCTTCTTTAGCGAAATACTTTACTGTTTCTATATTGATAAATACGTCACTAAGATTATGTTTTAATTCATCTTCACTATCATTGGCTAAATCTTGTGGAACTCTTTGCATACTGGTGGCAATAACTCCCATCAATATAAACGCTACACACATGACTACCAAAGCAAGAGCCGTAGGAATATCTAAATAAAGTACCACTCCAAAAGATAAAATCAAACGGAAAATAGAAGGAGCAAAATTGAAAATAACCGCGTCGGTGAAACTTTCTACCTTGCTTACTCCACGTGTGAATTTGGAGATCAATGAACCTGTTCTTTTATTGATGTGGAAACGATAAGATAAATTAATAATGTGCCAAAAGGATTTCTTTTCAATATCGTTCATTACTTTGGCTTCTAAACTATTAATGGCTCGGAAGGTAAAGAACCAGATTACTGCTCCCACTAATTTTACCGCCAGATAGACTCCTAAAGCAATTAAAACCATTGAACTAAGTGTAGTAACATCGATCTGTCCTTTGTTGAATAAGGTAGCCTTGTCAATCAAATACTTAAACAAGAAATTATCAAAGAAGTGTACTAACTCGTTCAAAAACATCATAAAAATAATTCCGTAGAACAACCATTGATACTTTTTGACGAAACTCCAAAATACTTTTACGGTGTATTTCAAGTCCACTTTTCTTTTAGAATTCTTTCTATCACTGTACATAGTTGTTAGAAAGCCACAAAATTTATAAAACTTCTTCTATAAGATAGAGTTTAGATCAAGGATATTTGATGATAACTTCCCAGCAGATGAAAGAATTAGAGCTTTTCGCCTTAAGTAAAGACGTTTCTCTGACTAAAATGATGGAAAATGCCGGACGCGGAGTATATAAAGAAACAATTAAACGATTTGACTTGACTGGAAAGAGGATCGTACTATTTTGCGGCCCCGGCAACAATGGGGGAGATGGTTTAGTTGTGGCACGTTACTTCCATGAGAATAATTATCCCGTAATTGTATTTCTATTTTGGGATAAAGATAATCTAAGTGAAGAAGCCTTAGACAATTATAATCGCATCAAAAAAGAAATAAATATCATTTGCATTCATAGTAAAGAAGAAATGGGAAAATTTAAACTGCAAAAGCACTTGGAGTTTGTGTTAGTGGACGCTCTGTTGGGCATTGGAATTAAAGGAATAGTAAGAGAACCGCTTAGTTCTGCTATTGATATGTACAATTCTATCCCGAGCCAGAAGATTTCAGTAGATGTTCCTTCGGGCATGAATGCCGATACGGGAGAAGTAGCCGAGAGGTGCTGCGATTCTGATTTGATTGTTACTTTTCATGATTTGAAAACAGGATTGGAGAAGCTGCAGGAGAAGTGTGTGGTGGTGGATGTAGGGATACCGAAGAAGTGAAATATATTCTTTAAAACAACAATCAATATAAATAGAGTTACCCCAACGGATTATATGGAAATAAGGTTTAATCCCTCGGTAAACGGAAAAGATTTGGTCCAATATATTCAAGAAGCGGCCGGACCAAGTGGCTACGATCATCAGAGAGAAAGGAAGTAAATGATCCAGAACTTTCTTATTACGTTGTTGATGCTAGCCTACCCCAACCCTACAAAAAACAAAGAAACATTGTCGACTTAAGATTAACTTCTAAAGATCATTCTCACGGTCGAGGATTTTCGAGTATGCCTTTTTCCACGCTTCGATTTGAGGTAGATTTAGACGAGTTGTATGATAGAATCCATTGTGAAATATCTTCTCAGGACCGCAATGAAGCTAGTCCTCAAGACACTCTCACTACCAATCCAACTCATTTAGAACGCTTTGTTACTGCTTTGTATCAAGCGATGAAAGCAAAGCGTTCGGAATAATTCTGCAATTATCAACAAAACTTAAAAATTTCTCCAAAACATTTATAAATAAGTCCGACTAATTAAAGCTTAGGTGAACTTATATGGTACAAGCATTAATAGAGTTGGACGAAAATACGAATCGGGTTTTGAACATTGTTAAAGCTAAATTTGGATTAAGAGATAAAGGAGAAGCGATTAAGGTAGTGGTTTCTGAATATATTGATTTTGAGAATGAACCAGAACTTCGTCCCGAATTCATCCAAAAGATGGAAGAGATCAAGAAACAGAAAAGCATCAAAGTAGATGATTTTGCTAAGAGATACGGGCTAAAAGCGTAAAAGAGTTGAAGATAGATGTACGAATTAGAAATTAAAGAAGAAGTCGATAAGATCTTCCAAAAGCTGGCTAAAAAGAATCTCAAGCAATTAGAGATTATTAACAAGAAAATACAAGAAATCCGCGAAAGGCCAGAAGGATATAAGTTTTTACGTAATCCCCTCCAAGGATTTAATCGCGTCCATATTGATAGTAGTTTTGTGCTCATTTTTGGGATAGACCACGAGAATAAGACTATTGTTATATGTTATTACGATCATCACGATTTTATTTATCGCTGGAGACCCAAACCAGAATAATCTTATCTCGCCAAAAACAGCTTCACATTTTCTACTTTAGGCAGTGCTTCCAATTCTTTCACCAATCTTTTAATCTCGCTCCCTTTCCCATACAAAATAAATACATTCAAACAACTCTCTTCAGAGATACATTGGTGGATTCTAGTCTTAATTAAATTATTATACTCGTGCTCTACTTGATGCAACACATTTTTGCTATGTTCTGGAACAATTACCGAAAGAGTAGCATGGAAGTTCTCGTTCTTATCCAAAAGAACATCTTTCTCGGTATCAGAAATAAAAGAACGAATAGCCGAACGAACTACTTCACTTCTCCCTGAATAGCCTAACTTCTTTTGAATGTAATCGATATCTTCTACAATCTTCTCGTTTAAAGATAGGCTGATTATTGGCATTTAAAGTCCCTCATAATTATTATTAACATTCGGATTTAAAATTTAATAAACTTATTAAACTTTTCTAAAAAAGTTAGTAAGATATTTAAAGTAAGAGATCTTTTGATATGAAATAACAACCGAGGTTATTAAAAATGCTCAATATCATCCTTTACACCTTTGCCAGCGTTATTATTGTTTCCTTGATGTCTTTAGTAGGAATAATCTCATTATTATTTAAGCAAGAGAAATTAGATCAATTCTTATTGTTGTTAGTAAGTTTATCGGCAGGTTCATTATTGGGAGGAGCTTTCTTACATCTTCTTCCCGAAGCCATCGGAGAGAAAGGATTTACTACTACTACTGCTCTAGCTATCATCGGAGGAATTCTGTTATTTTTCTTGGTAGAAAAATTTGTGCATTGGCGTCATTGTCATCATGCTACCCATGAAGGACATCCTCATCATCTCGCTACGATGAACCTTATCGGTGATGGAGTGCACAATCTCATGGACGGAATTATTATCGCTACCAGTTACTTGGTCAGTATTCCTACTGGAATCGCTACCACTATTGCTGTAGTTCTGCACGAAGTTCCCCAAGAGATCGGGGATTTTGGAGTATTATTGTATTCCGGATGGTCAAAAGGTAAAGCCTTGTTAATGAATTTCTTCTCCGCTCTAGTGGCCGTGCTCGGAGCGGTCATCGGTTTAGTTTGGGGCAGTTATTCCCAAAATTTTGTTTCTCTAATCATTCCTTTTGCCATCGGCGGATTCATTTACATTGCCGGTTCAGATTTAATTCCAGAATTACACCGAGAATGCCACACTAAAGAAACTTTCTGGCAGAAATCCATCTGGCCCTTTTTGTTCATGCTGCTAGGAATCGGATTGATGCTAGCCATGACGCTGTTGGAATAGAATTAAATAATAATTTTAAGAATAAGTAATCTTAACTAATTATAAGGTTAAATAATTCGCTGCCCACAGCATTCCTCTATCGCAAGTATAAAAAGGAGTCTTGAAAGGTTTCACTTCCATCTTTTCTCCTTCTCCTACTACCACCAGTACTTCTGGATAACTTAAATGCTTTTCAATCAATTGGGTATACTTCTTTTCGTACTCTTCTGCCATCCATTTGTCCAGCTTTTTCATTAGTTTAATGTACAAAGGACCCATATGCGTCCAGATGGTATTGGATTCGTAATTGCGCAAGAAATATTCTTGCATGATGAACCTTACTCCCTGACGATTGGCAGTATACTTTAACGGCAGCGGTTTATCCAATCCTGCCACCTGAATCATATTCAACACCGAACGCAGTTTATCTTCATCCGTAACTACCCCCAACACGAAAGGAAAAATGTTCGCATCTCCGGCCACGTATTCTTGTTTAGTTAAGTCGTCGTAAAAATAAGTTCCGTTCCAGAAGTTCTTCTCAATCAGTTTAGGATAATTATATTCCTGGAAAGGATTGATTAAACCATTCATTCCAGACAAATCTTTAGCTAATAAACCAATCATGCAATTATCATAACAAGAACTTTGCCGGACAGAAAAATCTTTCATGGAAGAAGCATGAACATTTTGTTTTACTAATCCAGTCTGGGCATTGACCACCTCATCAAACAACTGCTGAATTTCTTGATTTAAAAAATCGCGGTAGGCGCCGAAATAAAAGTGAGATAACTTAATGCTATGAATCAGCCAAGGAATCGAATCTACCGCCCGATTGGGAAAATCAAACGGTTTACCTTTCGGAGTGATATTGGTGGTAATCTTTTCTGCTTCCAGAAAGCGGTTCAAAGCATATTTTAAAGTCTGTTTAACTTCCACTTCATAGCCTAATTTGATTAAAGAAGCAGTGCACCAGCCGAAATCTCGCGTCCAGAATTGAGCAAAGTTATTGGTAGATGCTTGAAAATACTGCCCATTCCAGCAGTCTTTCACGATCTTGCGGCAAATCTGCTGGGCATTCCCGGCATACTCTGTGGGTTTGATGCGATTCTTCCAGCTGGTCAAGAAGATTCTGCTTCCTTGAGTGATATATTCGGTAATTCCAGCCATAATCTTAATTCAAGATTGCTGCTTTAAATATTTATTGGAAGCGCAGACTTTATATATTAAAAGAGACCTTCTTGGGATATGAAACTAGTGGTGATAGGATTTGCGGCGATATTCTTAATTCTGATAGGGATTTTCTCTTTAGTTTTTGTTAATCCCACCGGGATGGCTTTCAGGCAGGTTCTTCCGGCAAAAACAACCCCAATTCTTCCTGCTTGGGATGAATCTAAATGTATTGATTCTGATGGAGGAATTATTTTGGACAAAGCTGGAACTACCCGTGGTATGTTTAATGGGAAATTTACGGTTAAGTCGGATTATTGTCTTGATTCTAGCCAAGTGATGGAATTCTATTGCAGCAGAAATAAAAATATTCTTAGCCTCTCTAAAAATTGTCCTGCTAGTTCTTCCTGTGAAAATTCCCGCTGCACCCCTGAGAAGTATATCGTAGCGGTAAAAGAAGGATCAAATTTTTCTAAAGTAGCAGAAGTTTTTGCTACGGGAAAGAAAGCTCAACTGATAAAGTATGTTGACTTAAATGATTTACTAAACAAACTGAGGTTAAATAAACCAAAGTATTTAGCCTTGGTAGCTGCTCCAGAAGAGTTAAATCCAGATTTCATGTTCAATTTGGATCATACATTAAGAGAAATTGATTCGGATATTTTTCTGGACGTTGCTTATGGAGTTATTACTTCCTTTAATGAAGCTGACGCTTACGAATATGTTAACCGAATTCTTGCCTACAAAACCCCCGAAGATTTCTCTATCTATATGCCACTTCGGAAAAATGAATTGCTAAATAAATTTAGTGATACTTCTTTAAAGGTTAAGGTAGGATGTATAAATACGGATGTTGGTTTTGCTAGTTATACCTGTGAGGAAGTAGGTGTCGAGGAACACACCATGGATAAAGTGATTCAGTATAGTCAAGACAACCAAGTTTTATGGTTTAATGTTCATGGTCAGCCCGACAAAATGTTTTTTTCAGGAAATGAATATCTCAGAGGAAACTTAAGCGGAGCTATCGGGATGAAAGACGACGGAGAAGCAATTTATTGCAGTTGTAAAAATGAATTTATCGGAATATTCAAACCAGAAGAGTATGATGCCGAGGAAGAAAAGTGTTTTCAGAAGGGAGGAAACAATACTAATGGTGGATTCGGTTGCACGAGCGGGACATTCTACCAAGAAATACCTTTCAAGACTAATGCCGCATTGTTGATAGCTGATTCTTGTATTACGATTAGATTTAATGGAGTACCGAGCAACAAGGACCCCATTTTTAATTCGATCCTTTCGACAGGAGAAGATTATGAAATTAAAGGAGAGATTAACACCTCCATCGCCTTATCCTACCTTAAGTCGGGAGCATTATCTTATATCGGAGAAGGAGTTATTGCTTCTAGTAGTTTCTTCCCCGAAAACGAACTCATTTCTGAATCTCTGCTTCATTCAGAGAGTATAGGAATTGCCTTAAAGGAATATAAAAATAAATATTCCCTTATTGATTCATTAATAACGGATCCATTCACCAAGAAATATGTTGATATTCAAACGAGTTATTGGGTGTTGTTTGGCGATCCTGCCCTCAAAGTTTCTAAAAAGAAAGAAGAGGTTAATACTTGCATCAAGAAGATAGTTCCTTCTTTAAAAAATAACACTTACCTCTACGATGTTACCATTATGTTTAATTCTACTATAGAAAATAATAATTTTATGACCATTAGCTCTTACGATACAGTAAATAATTACCTTTCATCAGGAAGTGCTTGTCTAGTTAAAATTCCTCGCACGGTGAACCAAAACATTAAGATAAATAACTTTTTGAATATTTTTGGTAGCGACCCTATCACCAACAACAATTTCCACTGGAATGATGGAGAATTCGAGTGGATTGTTTTCCCAAAACTTATCCCCCCCGATCAAGATTACACTTTTCAAGTAGAAATCAGCTAATTTTTTAAATGGAGATTCATTTTACAGCTCATGCCCATCAAATTCACTCTCGGAAAATGTAAGACTAGAGCAGCTTTCTCTGCTAAACTGCAGCAGAAAGGCAAGCTGGATCTGCTGAAGATTCGTAAGAAATATGAAACTATTCTAGAAACGCCTATTCTTTTGGTGATTAAAGTAAATGGTGTTGAGATTGTAGTTCATTCACACGGAGAGTTGATGTTTAAAGAGTGTGAGGATGTAGAGTTTATGGAGAGAACTTCTAGAGAAATCTATGATTTAGCACTTCTAAAATAGTGCTGCTGAGCAAGGCGAAGCGCACGACGGGCGCCAACCGTATATCAAACGTGTTTGATATTACGAGACCGAGTCGAGTTTAATTGGCTGTTCAAGGAGTGTGAAGATGTGGAGTTTATGGAGAAGACGGCTAGAGAGATTTATTAGCGGGTGCTCAAGAACACTACGAAGTAGGCGGGTTGAGCCGCAGCGAAACCCGCAGATGAATTGAGATTTGTAATTGCACCCGCATCGTAAAATTCTTATTCTTTGAGTTCTTAAAGAAAAATTGAGCACGAGATGGTCGTGCCCTGTACTACTTGCTAAAACTAGCGGTAGCTTTCTTATATAAAAAACCATCGGACAAAAAAATGACAAACGAACTTCGAGCTAGTGGACACACTGTTGGCGAGACCAACTTACATCTGCAATTCACGCCAGCTTTTCGGCGTGACATCTTCGTGGACAAGCTTGTCCGAGAATTGACCGTTGCCTATGTTTTACAACGGTCAAAAAAGATGAAGGTTGATATTGCTGCGATTGAATGTGGTCCAGATCATCTTCATCTTTTCGTCAAAAACTGGAAAAATTGGAAAATCCCTGTTCTAGCTGGTTCGTTGAAAAGTTATTCAAGTCGTTTAATGCGTAAAGGACATAAGCAACTCTTCATTAGTAAGTTATGGGGAAGAAAATTCTGGAGTGCTGGATATTTTCACCGCACCGTTGGAGCGGTGAATGCTGAAACAGTGAAAAAGTATATCGAAGAGGGTCAGAAGAAACATTGGCAAAAGTCAGAACAAAAAAATCAAACTACCTTGTTTGGTTTTTCGTCTTAAGTCGTCCACGTCGTGACGCCACGAGTTGAGCCCGCAGGCGAAACTCGTGGTAGTTCACGAATTGGCGGTGATAAAGTAAATAAAAATGCGCCCCAAGTCAGATTTGAACTGACGATCTAATGGTTACTTACCGAACTAGGTTCGGGAAGTTCCCGAACGCCAGTGAGGATATGAGCCATTCGCTCTAACCAGACTGAGCCATTGGGGCGTTTGAATAGGATATTTTTGTTTGATGTGATATATTAAGTTAACTGTGCTATCGAGCAAACCGCAGTTTGTGAAGATGGCACCACGGACGCCAACCGTAATTGGCCGCGGAGGAACCAGGCTAAGCCACTGGGGCACAAGCAAATCAAGAGGCAATTTATTTATAAAGATTTCTGGTCTATTAGCAGATATGGAAATCTCCCCAGGAATAGAGATTATTGGACTTTCGCTCTGGTTCAAGAAAGAAAGGACCCTCGTTCTCGGAGATTTCCACCTTGGATACGAAGAATACTTGCATCAAAAAGGTATTTTAGTACCAAAATATCAAGCTCAAGAGATTATTAAAGAATTAGAAAAGATCCTGAAAAAAGTCCAACCAAAAACCATCGTCATCAACGGTGATCTGAAACATGAATTCGGTCGAGTATTACGGCAGGAGTGGAAAGAAGTACTGCAAGTAATCGACTTTCTGCAAAAGAACTGCCAAAAACTTATCCTTATTCGCGGCAATCATGACATGATCCTAGGTCCGATTGCGGAAAGAAGAAACATTAACGTGGTTAAAGAATACTTGCTAAACGATACTTTAATCATTCACGGAGATAAACTTGTTGAAACTAAAGCTAAACGCATCATCATCGGACATGAACATCCCGCTATCAGTTTGAAAGAAAAAAGTAAAACTGAGAAATTCAAATGTTTCTTGAAAGGTAAATGGGAAAAGAAAGAATTAATTGTAATACCCAGCTTCAATCCCCTCTTAGAAGGAACCGATATTGCTAAAGAACGTTTGCTCAGCCCCTTCTTAACCGACATCTCTAAATTTGAAGTGTGGATTGTGCACCAAGAAGAGGTTCTTAATTTTGGAAAAGTACATAATTTGCTCCAGAAAGGTGCGAAAAGTATATAAACTAAAAAAGGATAACTCCACTTATGGCTAGAGGTAAGAAGAGAGGTTCAAAGAGAGAAGTTTTTAAGGCTTCTAATGAGATTTCTAATCGCACCGTGGTATTAGTTTTAATTTTAGTCATGCTGGTAAGCATCATCAGTTTAGGTATCTACATCGCTACAGTACAAGAAATACAAAATCAAGAAGCTCCTCCAGCTATGATAATCGATTTATCTCAAGAGCCCACTATAAATCAACATCAACCCGTATTAACCAAAACATGAGGTAAATAAAATGGATCAGGTCTCTAACAAAACCATCGTCTCTTTGCTTTTAGTAGCCTTAGTAGTTACGGTGATTGGAACAGTGATGAGCGTAAGTAAAATTACTAGTCCCGAAGGGTCGGCGTTAGTGGGAGCAGCAGTGGTTGCCAAAACTCCTACGATTAATTTAGATCAATCCACTATCAATTATAATACCTTAAAAAAAGAACCAATTAATAAAATAGTGGTGCTCTTAAAAAATCAAGATGAAATTTCTAAGAGAGCCACAGTAGTAGCCACACTTATTTCTAAAGAAGAAGCTCTCTTGAGCACCGCTAGTATCGCTAAAATCATCCCTGCGGGAGAGACAGAACAAACGGAACTGAACTTAGACTTACGAGAAGTAGAATTGGGAGAATATACTTTGCAGTTAGATACTTATTATGATGGAAAGCTAGCCCTAACCAAGCAACTATCAATAGTGATAATTGAGTAAGAACTATTTTTTCCGCGCCATTTGATTATACTCTTTTTGTTTCTGCTGGTGATACTCACAAAAGACAATTCCAGGTAGAGCTTTTTGTTTGCAGCGGACGCACATTCCTTCTTTTTTATGTCCAGAATATCCTCCCCGGCGCTGTTGATTAAGTCTTTCTTTATTCAAGTGATAAAACTTGACGAAACGATTAGTATATTCTTTTGTTTCAGTAGATTCCTTAACCTCAGCAGCTTCAACCTTTTCCTCTTTTTTCTTTTCTTCTGTTTTACTGGAATCTTCCCGTTTGAATTTCTTTAACCATTCTTTGATTTTCATTTGGACTTACCTCTTGCTTTGAACATTTCACTTCTGACACATCGGACAATAAGTGGTTCCTCTTCCACCCATAGACACTTTCTTCAAATGATGCTTCTGGGGACAATATTCTTTTCCATAAACAGTCAGATATTTCTGATTATCTCCTTCCCCCTCCAGATGAAAATAATTCTCGACAGAAGTTCCTTTATGTTTGATTCCTTCCTGCAAAACAAAGCGAATTTTATCGTGCAACAGCTTAATTTCAGCAGAAGACAAACTACTGCATTTACGATGCGGATCGATTCTGGCATGGTACAACGCCTCCTGGGCATAGATATTTCCTATCCCCGCAATAAAACCCTGGTCCATCAAAGTTACCTTAAGATTAGCTTTGGGTTTCTTGTTCAGCAATTCTTGGAATTTGGTCAGGGTAAATTCGTTAGAGAGAGGTTCTGGACCCAATTTAGAAAGAACTTTTTCCAACTCTTCCTTATCCAATAATTTCATACTCCCGAATTTGCGCATATTGTTGTGGCTAAGTATGGAACCATCTTCAAAATCAAACTGAGCGATTTGGTAAAGTAAGTAAGGGAACTTCCTTCCTTCTTTTTTCTGTTCTTCCAATTCTTTCTTACCGATAAAAAAGAACTGTCCAGTCATTCCCAGATGGGTTAGAATAAATTGGCCGTTATCTAAAGCCATGATAATATATTTGGCTCGGCGAGAAACATTCTTAATCTTAAAATGGGTCAAAGATTTAAGCTTAGAATCGGCCAGGCGATCCTTTACTTCCACTTTAAGCACCTTCTTTCCCACCACCTTGTGCTGGAGCTGGTTTACAATGGTTTCCACTTCAGGCAGTTCGGGCATAGCGTTAAATGAAACAGTATTAGTTTTAAAGCTTTTTGGTAATAAGTACCACTTCAGTAACCTGAAGCACTTTTGAGTATTTCCTGCATCCCCAATAACG
>JBBSWE010000091.1:0-23841 GCA_038046445.1 Nanobdellota archaeon
CACAAAATTAGAAAAGCCTATAGTGTAGGTTGCTTTTTAAACTTTAAAAACCACCCATATACTCTAGACGTGAGAACTAATTACCGAATTATACATCAGCTTCTTTTCAGCAAAACTTTTATAAACCTCCTTCAGAATAAGATTAAAATACACGAGAGATGAGTCGGTCTAAGGGCTTACTCAGGCTGGAGAAAAAGTATAATTACTATTTCTCAAATAATCTCAATCATTAGAGGTAAACAAAAATGGCCAGAATGCATTCCGGTTCCAAAGGAAAATCCGGTAGTAAAAAGCCGCTTAAAAAAGTTCCTTCTTGGGCTCCTTACAAGGAAAACGAAGTAGAAAAATTAGTAGTAAAATACGCTAAATCCGGGAAAACCGCTTCTGAAATCGGATTAGTGTTAAGAGATGCTTACGGTATCAACAGCGTTAAGGCTCTTACCGGGAAGAAAGTCACTGCTTTATTGGAAGAGAACCATCTGCAGAAGAAATTACCTGACGACATGATTTCCTTAATCAAGAAACTGATTTCGATCAAACAACATTTAGAGAAGAATAAGCACGATGAAACTGCTAATCGCGGTTTGCTCCTGACCGTCTCTAAGATTAATCGCCTGGTGAGGTACTATCGGAAATCTCACCGTTTACCAGCAGATTGGAAGTTGGATCAAACCAGATTGAAGATGTATATCGAATAAGTTTTTTTACTTTATTTTTCCTTTAATTTTAGGAGTTGTTGCGAAAGTCAGTGCTGGTGTGTAATTGCCCATGAAGTCTTTCTCGCAGAGTTCTGCCATTCGACCTGAGCGAAGCGAAGTGGAGAAGCGGAATAGGCCCCACACCAGCACGATTAAGTAGTTTCGCAACAACCTCTTAATTTTAGAAAAGTATTTATTCTACTTCAATATTAATCTGTTCAAGAGGCGATAAACATGCACAAAATCAAATCAACCATCTATGTTATAATCTTAGTAGGAATTTTGATAGCCATCGGCTTAATCATCCGCCATGAAGCCGGAATCAGTGGAGCCACTAGCGTGAATATGATCGCTTGCTATGAAGATAAGGACTGTAACGACCGCATTGATGCTACTAAAGATATCTGCTACAATCCCGGAACCGTTAGCGCTTTATGCGTGAATCGGGCGGATAAATAAATTTATGGATTATTTAGAAAATTTACTTCTTATCTTTCAAAATGTTCACTTTTTGGTAGTATAGTACTCTAACGTAGTAAATATCAAAAAATTTATAAATCAGAACGTTTATTCTATGTTAAAATGAAAAGCCTAGAAACTCAAGTAAGAGAAGCTCTGATTAGCCAAAATGCAGAAGAATTAGTTAAATGTACTGTCGAATTTCCAGAATATAAAGCAATGGCTGTCGAATTAGCAGAAACAGTGTTTGATTCTATGGTTGAACAAATGGCACCCACTTTGAGAGATGCTGATGAAGAAGAAAAGGCAGAAATGAGACAAGAATATAGAAAAGAAGTTCTGCCTCAAATTCAAGCTCAATTTGATAATCCTGAAAAATTAAGACAAACAATGTATAAACACGCAAGAAATCAATATATGTCGGTTAGACAATTAAGAGCAAAATTAAAGCCCCACTTCGCAGAGATGAGAGAAGATGAAGGAATCGACGAGGGAGTTGCCGCTAATTATGAGAGAGCTTATGAAGGTTTGTTTGAATTTGTAAAGACAAATGACGAAATCATTAGAAGATTAACCAAAGTTGCAAAAACAGAGGGAATAGATAAGGCAACACAAAAAGAGGCAAGATATGCTGTTATTAAAGAGATGTTTCCAACTCCTGATGAATATAGAACGTTTGCACAAAGAGGAATGGAAGTTGTAAGAAACTTTTACCAACAGGCACAAAGTGCGTTAATGGCTGATGGAGAACTGGGCCAAGATATGGGAATGGTGTTTGAAGCAATGGGTAAAGCAATAGAAAAAGCTCAGGAGTCGGTTCAGAAGATTCAAGGAAATTATCTGGAAAAAACAATCCAAGAAATTTACGGATAAATCTCTCTTGTTAATTTTTTCTTCTTAGAACTTACTTTTTTCACTCTAACTTCTAAAATGTCTTCCTTTGTTTCTTCTCCCGGAATGTTAATGGTTATCTTAGGAGCAGCAGGAACTACATTCTCGCCATTAGAAATCTTCTCGATCTGCTTGCAAGCCGGATAGCCCGAGCAGCCTAAGAATTGCCCGTAAACTGAACTTCTAACTGCCATAGGTTTACCACACTTGGGACAAGTGCGATCTACTTTATTCGCTTCAATCTTATTGATCTCTTTCTGATCTTCTTTAGAAGTCTTAGTGGGACATTTTGGATTCAAGCAAATCTCCTGCTTTCTCCTTCCGCTGATAATATTGATCATAGGATATTTACAATTTTCACAGAGCTTATCTGAACTTTTGATCAATCCATGCGGAAGTTTGAAAGTGGTAGAACATTTTGGATATTGATCACAAGCGACGAAGGCCCCAAACTTGCCGCGGCGCTGCATCAATTTTCCTTCTGCACAGGTGGGACATTTACCAATATAATTAGTTATATCTTGCGTATCGCGTACAGATTGAATGATTTCTTTTCCGATTAACTTTTCTTTTTTCTTGAAATCTGCAAGCAATTTAATCAAAATTTCTTTGGCTCGATCTAAAACTTTCTCCGGCTTTTCTTTACCTTCTCTAATTTCTTCCATATCTTCTTCAAAGTCTGCCGTTAATTGTTCATCGACGATAGTCGGGGCATACTTTTCCAGAATTTCGGAAGTCTGCATTCCGATTTGAGTAACCGTAATTTGCACTCCTTCTACATATCCTCGTTGGAACAATCTTTCTAAAATATCCGCACGAGTAGCTTTAGTGCCTAAATTTCTTTTCTCTAATTCTTTGATGATAGAAGATTGGTTGAAGCGTTTAGGTGGCTGAGTTTCTTTGTCCACTTTTTTGATTTCTTTTATTTTTACTGCATCTCCTTCTTTCATTTCCGGCAGGGTAACTTCTTCCAATTTCACGTATGGTTTGTAGAACACATGCCAGTTCTCTTCTACCGTGCGCGTACCTTTAGTGATAAACAATTCTTGTTTTACATCTAAACTTACTTCCATAGTTTCTCTAATCGCTGCTTTAGAAAAAGTGGCCATAAACCGTTTTACAATCAAATCGTAAATCCTTTTTTCGTTATTTTTCAATCCTCCTGGAGCTAAACCGGTAGGATAGATAGCGGGATGTGCTGGATCGGTTTTAGAACCATTATTGGGTTTGAGTTGCGGTAACTTCAACAATTCTTTACACATCTTATCATATTCCGGCTGCCGGCTTAAATCAGTAAGAATCTTTTTGAAACCTAATTTTGGATCTAATTGTTGAGATGAAGTTCTGGGATAAGAAGTTACTCCCATTAAATATAAACTTTGAGCTACTTCTAAAGTTTCTTTTGGGGTGATTTTAAACAGGTTATAAGATTCCGTCTGTAAAGTAGTTAAGTCAAAGGGATAAGGAGGAGCTTGTTCTCGTTTAGTTCTTTTTACTTCTTTGACTTTAGCGTCTTTTTCATTTTTAACTTTATCTAAAATTATTTTTACTTCTTTAGCGTCAAAGATTTTATCTTTGACGTGCCAGGCTTCAATCGGAATTTGTTTATAATCTCCCCATAAACCAATCATCCAAAAGGGTTCGGGCTTGAAAGCAGCGATTTCTTTTTCTCGGTCTACTAATAATTTTAAGGCCGGTCCTTGCACTCGACCGGCAGACATTACTTTGAATGAACCGGCTGCTTTTACCGAAGTGGTTAAGGCGCGAGAAAGGTTAATACCATAATACCAATCTAGTTTATGACGAGTTTCTCCGGCTTGCGCTTGTCCCCAATCTAAATGTTTCATCTTATGTTCATAAGCTTCCACCAAATCTGGCTTAGTTAAGGTAGAGAATTTCATTCTGTTGGCATCTTTCTTCTTACACACAAAACGAATTACGTTCCATCCAATCACTTCTCCTTCTACATCGTAATCGCAAGCTACGGTAAATTCATCTGCTCTCTTAGATAAATTAGAAATGGTATCGATATAATCTTTTACGTAAGCCAGTCCTTTAGCTACTTTATATGACGGTTCCCATTTGATATCGAACACCGGATAAGTGTAAGAACTGCCTTTTTCTTCCATCAATCCGAACAGATGGCCGACAGCAGAAGTGACAATGATCTCTTGTTTTCCATGAGAAAGCTCATAGTACTGTGATTGGCCGCTCTTTTTTAAGGTTACTTTACCGTCGGCAAGAGCTTCTGCTATTTTCTTAGCGGAGCTGGGCTTTTCGGTAACGATCAATTCAGTCATTACTTCCAGAATCTTTATGGTTATTTAAAAAACTTTGTGTAAAGTAGGTATTTTAGAGTGCTATTATTTGATTCTTTAAAAATTCAGATAAGTTTTATAAATAGAACATTGTATAAATCAGCATGACCTCGGAATTGATTATTCAAGGAGAACAGTTAATAAAAAAAGTTGAAAGTGTGGATAAATTTTTTGGGAAATATCACGTTTGTCCGATGAAAGAAGTTTCTTCTATCCATAAATCCATTTCAGATATTATTCCGCAGATTACTCCAGTAGAAAATCCCACTAATTTTGATGAAGTGATAAGTAATGAAATGAAAAGAAGATTATGTTTTGAAGAATTCAGTTTGCGAACTTGGCTTGATAGTGATTATTATAATTTTCAGAGAGTTACCCAATTGTATGGAATACAGCAAGAAGAATTGGATTCACTGAGACCTTGGTTGACGAAAAATCGTTCCTTAATTCTTGATGCGATAGAAAGATTGTATCATTCGCAGGAAATTAAAAATACTGAATTGAAATTACCTTTAGATGTTCCGGAATTGAAAAGACAGGCGGAGGAATTCTCTACTTTAAATATTCGAAAGTATCATAAGGTTTTGGGTAAGCTGCTGGAAAGATTAACTGCGATAGGTGGTTTTCTTAGGGATATCGATGCCGTACCTACTATTGAGGCCAGGTCCTATTTCAACCTGCTGACAAATACCTTAGCTATTGGTGTACCAGCAATTTGCCGTTTTAATTCGGAAGGAGCGATAGAGCTTAATGAAATGGAGCTGATTCAACTTTATGGGCACGAAGGAATGGGACATGCTTTGAACAGGGTAGCAACCAAAAATTCATCATTACCTTATTTTCTTAAAAGTGATTGTCATTTGAATACTAGTTCAGCAGAATCCATTGCGCAGTTTTATCAAAATGTTATTTTTGATGTTTTAAAAGAATCTCCAAACGCCCAAAAAGAATTAAACATCTCCCATAAATTTTCAGAAATATATCAAGACTTTTTAGATGTTCAAATGCTTAACGAGTATAACAACCATTTATTCTGGTATGCCTTAACTGTACTAGCAGACAAAAGCTTGGGATCTCTCGATGATCCTTCTTCCATTAAAAAGAAAATTGAACTGCTAACTGATGTTGCCCTTACTCCCTCCTTTCCTCAATGTTTTGTGGAAAACCATTTAAGGAAGTTTGATTCTCAAGGTAATCTAGATTACAAAATGGCAAGTGAAATTCGTTATGCTGCTCAACCCGTAAAGCGAGTCTTATCTGAATTCTCGAATCATGGTATGAATTATGCCGAAAATCGTGGTTTGATAGATCGTACTTTACTTGAGGGACTTTGGAGTCCGGAAGGAATGCTGGAGAATGCTAAACGGATTATTCAAAATTTAGATTAAATAGTTTAATTGTATAAGATAATTGTATAAAATTAATCAACTCTTACTTATCGCAACCTTTTTAATCCCTAACTCTTTACTTCCCTTTATGTTTGAGAAACTGCAAGTATTAGGATTGACTAAAACTGAAGCTAAAATATATCTGGCTCTAGTGGATTTAGGTCGAGCGCAAGCGGGAATTCTGAGCAGGAAGACCGGCATCCACCGCCGAAGCGTCTATGATGCTTTAGAACGTTTGATAGAAAAAGGTTTGGTTAGTTTCATCAAAGAAAATGATAAAAGATTTTACGTAGCAGAAGATCCTAAACGCTTGGAAGAATTATCGCAATTACAAAAAAATGCCATTGATGAACTTCTTCCTTCTCTGACCGTCAAGTTTAATGAGCTGAAAGGTAAACAAGAAACTAGGTTCTATAAAGGGGTAGAAGGTATTAAGACCATTTTTGAGGATCAGATCAATGAGGGAAAGCCAGTCTATATAATAGGGGCTTCTAGAAACGCTTCTGAGACTTTGAAATATTATCTTCCCCATTACACTTCTAAACGCTTGAAGAAGAAATTAAAATTGTATTTGATTTATGCCGGAAAGAGTAGAGATTTTGCTGTGCCTTATGGAGAAACGAGATATTTGCCGGAATCTTATGCCAGTCCCGTTTCTACTAATATCTATGGGGATAAAGTGGTGATTATGGTGTGGAGCCAAGAGCCAGTAGCCATCTTGATTAAAGAGAAAGCGGTGGCCCAGACCTATATGCATTATTTCAATCTATTATGGAGCATGGCACAAGTCAAGAAAGAAGGTCCAGCTCAAATGCCGAAGGTAGTGGGAGAATAAGAATTCATTCAATATGCATTCAATATTCATCTAAAGTATTTCTTTAAATCAACATTTTCATAAGCAACTCTAGCACCATCAACGGATAACATTCCTGCCATCAATCTGTCCATGCAAGAAGCGTTATAAAAAAGTGAAGGAACAAATAATCCTTCTTCAACAGTTTGTCCATTTGAATCACATGCTCTTCCGGCAGATTCATGAAAGTGTCCAGTAATATTTTTGGTGATTCCTAATTGTTCATATATTGCTCTTAATGTTTCGTTTCCTCTATTTTCTCTTTTCAAAATAATTGGTGCTCCTTGTTCTAATAGTTGATATCCTACCGGACCGGGAAAGATACTTCCTATTTCACAAACATGATCTCCAATTCGAAACGTTTGCTGTGTTTCCCAGAATTCCGCCATATCTACTCCTGTTTCGGAATTATCAAATTTCCTTGGAACGTGACTAAAGAGTATAGTTTTCTCAGGATCAGAAACCATTTTCTTGAGATCATTCATATTGATTACCATTATATGACCTCCCTGATTGTTATAAACTCCGGTTTCATTTTGATCTTCTAAAGAATAGCCATGCTGGACTGCGTCACCCGCTCTCCAATCAGAACCGGGTAAGAAAATTAAGTGGTGATCATCTTTATCAATGCATGGATTTCTAAACACGTTGATTAAATTACCGTATCTGCTGCTTAAAGAATTTATAACTGGATCAAAGAGATCAAATTCTTCATGACTTCCAGATAAAACGTATGTTTCTAAATTTGATTTTCCTGCAATTTGAAGGACCATTCCTAAATATTGCTGGGGATTAATTCCTGACCTTTCTCCAAAAATATCTCCATTTAATACTAACGCTTCGATACCTTCCTTTTTTAAAATTTGGATTGTTGGTTCGACAGCACGAATATCAATCCCGTGCAAATCTGACAAAATTCCATAAGTTATAGTCATATTCCTCTGAAAGAACTTCTAGTTTATAAAGTTTATTAAATAATCGTTACTAAATAGTGGTTATTATCCAAATAACTTATCTTCAATCTTCTTATAAAACTGCTTCTCTTTCATTTTATCATAAGCAAAATCCATTAAGAATTTAAGATTCTCGATATCGGCTTGATTATATTTCATCAACAGGTTTAATGCTTCTTTGAATAAGAATAATCTAACAAATCATCAAAATATCCTAACAGTAACATTTGAAGAGTTCGCTTGCGTAATTTCTCCTCTTTTAGCTTAAAGAGAGGCAATATGTTTTTTAGAATGGGTTTGAGCATTTTTTCCCTTTCTAAGATATCCGCTTTATCATACTTCTTCCAGAATTCAAAGGGAATATCTTTATTTCTTTTCATCAGATAACCTCTTTCTTTGCTCTTGGGCATTTTCCGAGAGAATAACGCTTTTACCTAACTTCTTTTCTATATCTTTTCTTGTATTTCCAGCGATAGTTCCTCCATCAACAGCAATTTTCTTACTTTCCTGAAAGGTTTTGGGATCTTCTTTCTTAGAGATTTCTTTAGTAGTAGCTTCTGCTAACATGTTCAAAACTAATTCCATGTTAGTCATATTATCTCTTAGACTTTCTTTCTTCAAATCTTTTAACTGCTTATATTCTTGAATAGTTTTTCCAGACCAGGCCTTAGTAATCTCATTAGTAAGAATAGCGTAATCAGACTCTTTTTCTATTCCCACGCGATTCCATTCATCAGTTAATTCTTTCCGTACTTCAAGGGTCTTAAGCCTTTGATTTATCCATTCTTTAGAATAACCTTTCTGCAGATAAGTTTTCATGGCTCGATTAATGGCCAGTTCTGGATCAAAAGTTTCGTTGATTCTTTCGTTTCCGACCATCGCTAACCATTGCTTAAATGGTTCGGCTTTTTTGGAAGGGATGGACTGGACCAGCCTTAAGAGGGATTCTGTATCAGCTACATCGGTAAGATAATATTTACCATCAGTAGACATTAATTTCAGTTGGTTACATTTTGTAACCACCTCACTTCCTTCTTCATTTAAGCGATGTTTAAGCACTTTCCAGTAATTTCGGGGGTCAACACTTTCTGTTAAAACTGCTATTACATCAATTATTGAGAAGTACCACTTTTCCTGTTCTGAATCCCATTGAGTACGTACTTTACTATTTTCAAAAAGCTTGATAAATTGAATCATTTTACACCTTTTCAAGCTTAGGGGTAGAACTCCTTTATATACTTTAGCCAGACTTGTCCAGTTGACCAGTGGCTACTTAATTTTTGCTCCTTAAGGATTAGTGAGCGACAAATTTACGTAATTGAGGTTTGTCCAGTGGCCTGTCCTGTGCGAGATTAATCATCAAGAAATCTTATCCTGAAGATCGCAAAATCCATCGATTAATTAGGTTCTCCGCCGTCTTCTGTACCAAGGAAGAGCTTTCCATTCTCTTAGAAAATCGTTATATTTACTAAAAATATCACTAATCTCTTTTCCCCAACGTTCTTCCGTTCTTTTCCAAGTCTGATTCTCAGAATATTGTTTCCATAGTTCTGGAGAAGTATAATCCCATTCTATCTCTGTAGACAAATGAAAACTATATCGGCCATAAACATTCTCACGGTAAATTGAAAAGTTACCTTGCTGAAGAAATACCAAATCTAAATGTGAAGGTATACTCGATTGATATAAGGAGTAATCAGTTTTAAATCCGACTGTAACCATCCCCCTATTTCCATATTTTCTCTCTCCATAAATTATCTGCTGCCAAGGAAGGTCTGTTTTGCTAACTCGAGTTGGTTCAAATTCATGGAGTTGGTCTAATTTCTGATAGATGACGTTAACCAATTCTGAACTATCTAAGTTTACTTCCATTTTAATCTCCTTTATCTCCTGTTAAACTCTATTAGGGAATACCAAAAAGCTTGAGAGAATTGTATGGGGTGGCGAGCAATATAAACCGTCCAAACCAAATCGTTTACAAACGATTCGAGAATGGATTCACTATTGGAGTCGAAAGGGTCTAATCCCACAAAATTATATTTTGAAGCGTCTTCCCATTTCGCTTCTCTTTTACCCAGCGCTATTTTAAAAGCAGTACTGTTATTATTGCGGTTCCATTCATTAATCACATAATCTACTAATCCCATTTGATCATTCCCACAAACTAACTAAATGTTCTAATTTTTCCTTAAGAACGGCTCGGGGAGGAATTTCTATTATCTCCACTGCGCTTTGCTGTAAGTCTTCCGCTAATTCTTTCGCATAAGCCCATTGGTTATACATATCTGCTAAAGATTTTACCGGCGTGGATCCGTAAGGAAGATAAGTGAGTTCAATATATCCCGATTGGAGTCTTCCAAGTAAGAAAGAGTTTTTTCGAACTTCTTTACTGAGCGGATCAATCTCATATCCGGAAAAATTATAATTTTCAGCTCCAGCTTCCTTTTTTAAGGCCTTAAGTCTTTCTTTATTCTCTCTTTGTTGCATTTGTTCATCTCTCTCCTTCAGTCTCTTTGCTTCTTCTTCACCCACAAATTTACCTTTATAGTAAAGATGTGGTGCGTATTCTTCACTGAGTTGATCTCCACCATCGCATCCTGACATAATTCAAAGAAAACGGCGATTTTGATATAAAACAGTGTAACTACTTTAGGGACAAAAAGTACAAAGTTTTTTAAATCAAGGAGAATAGTACCTGCTCATGGAAGAATTAAAGACGTTAATGAAACTGGGACTGACCGAATATGAAGCACGAGCTTATCTTTCTCTAGCTAAACTTGGTCCAAGTACGGTAAGAGAAATCGTTTTAGAAAGTAAGCTGCCTCGAAACAAAGCTTATGAAGCGTTACAAAAATTAGAGCAGAAGAATATGGTCTTATCTTTATTAGTCTCTCCGAGAAAATACAAGATTAGTAATCCCGAAATATTCAAAGAGCAGATTGATCATCTTTCTACTTCCATAAACTTGCTTATCAAAACTATTGAACAGCCCAAAACTAACGAATTTAAAGAATTATTCTGGGTCATCAAAGGGAAAAAAGCTATTGAAGATAAATTAGCCTCGCAGAATATTAAGGTAAGAAAGGAAATACTTGCTTGTAATCGTCTTTCTAAAATATTATATAAGAATATTCGTTCTTTAAAGGAAGGGATAAAACGAGGAATAAAAGTTAGGATGATTTGCAGTTATGATCCCCATAAGAAGGAAGTGTATAAGGCCTGGTTGAATACCGGAGCAGAAATAAGAGTTTTTAATAAAGAAGTGTTCGGGCCGCTACTTCCCCGAATTTCTATCTTTGATGGAGAGACCTCCCGCATGACTTTGGGCAAACCAGAAGTACAAAAAGAAGAAGATTATATCACCCTCTGGACCGAAAGTAAAGCTTTCTCTCAAATGTTAAGAAATCACTTTTTGTATATGTGGAAGAAGTGCAAACCATTACGAAGTTATTTAAAGTAATCCTAAGAAATTTGGCTGAAGAAGTGCTTCTCTTTCATCTTCTCATATGCGAAGTCCATCAAAAACTTAAGGTTCTCAATATCGGCTTGATTATATTTCATTAACAGACGTAAAGCTTCTTCGTCTCCTTTTTGATACTTGTGCCATAACCTTACTGCTTCCCAGCCGTCTACTTCTTTAATCTCTTCTTCTCGTTCTAGACCAAATTCTCGTTCAATTCTTTTCAATCCGCCGGAATATCCTAATTCTCGAAGTACATAACGCAGATCTACGTGTAGTTTGTTTAAATCTGCTTCGGGAAATTTGGATTTGAGGAAAGGCACATCAAAACATTTCCCGTTGAAAGTGATGATCAAACCATATTTCTTGATTTCTTCTGGAAATTGATCTAAATTTTTTCCTTTCACTAATATTTTACTTTCCTTTCCATCATAAATTCCGATTACCGTAACATCATGCCAATCTCGACTTAATCCAGTAGTTTCAATATCCAAAAAGCAGTAAGGAAATTCTTTGTAAGTTCTCCAATGTTGTTTTTTTGGCAAATTGTTCAGGAAGAAATGATAATTATTTTCTTCCAAGGCTTTCTTAGAAGCGAATACTTGAGAATGTAAAGGATGTTCCTCTTTTATTTCGTCCCAATTTAGAAGATTATTCTTCCACAGCTCTGCTTCTTTATGTTCAGACACTAAATGACAAAAAGTATTCTTTAACATCTATTACCTCAATTTTACAGTAGAAAATGTCCCGCTCGCACCTTGCCCGGTTAGTTGATCTACAATAACTTGATTGTTAATCTTATCGGCAAGGCAAAGCTTGTCTGACAAGTAGTCAAGTGCTCGCTGGCGCGGTTCGCGACATTTTCTACACTATTCGTTTATATTGAGAGAAAAGTACTCTATTAAATAGTTTGTGGGACTGCAAAAGAGTAATGAAAACAGAAACTTAAATAAACCCCTTCTTTTTCTTTTATTTATGCCTGAATGCATCTTCTGCAAGATCGGAAAGAAGGAAATACCTTCGTACATTGTCTATGAGGATAAAAATTGTTTGGCTTTTCTAGATATCAAACCGCATGCTAAAGGACACACCGTCGTTATTCCTAAAAAACATGGAACGCTGATCTTCGATTTTACTGATGAAGATTTTCAGTTGTTGATGCATGGAGTAAAGAAAACCATCGAAAAAATCAATAAGAAATTAAATCCGGATGGATTTAATGTCGGTTGGAATTCTGGTTCCATCGCTGGACAAGTTGTTCCACATTTGCATCTTCACATCTTCCCGCGCTATGCTGATGACGGTGGTGGGAGTATGCATTCTATCCTTAAAAACCCTAGCCGGATGAATGTGGAAGAAGTAGCCAAACTATTGAAATAATAATTTTACCCCATAACCTTTTTAAATACGGTTATTTCTTTATAGTAGTAAAATGGCTGATGACGAATTACCTCCTAGTAAGCTTCCCAATGGGGAAAAGGTAGTTGAGCAGATTCCTAAAATTCCTCCCCGTGAGAAGATTCCCGAACATTATACATCTGAAGTGTGGGGGGTTGATGAAAATTCTGACCTGAAGACTTGTTTTGGTCCAGAACCAAATTCGTATTCGTATCCGAACATTTTAAATTCATTAAAGAAAAGGTCGTTCTCTTATCTTCTAGGTGGTGCCGTTGTTCTAGTTGCTGGGTTTGCTACAGCGGTAGGAATAAAATTATTTTATTATCCTAATCAAAACAATTCAAATCTTCCTCTTGAAGAAACAGCAACCTTCTCTGAAAAGGTAGTCCCTTCTCCTTTAGAACAAAGAGTAGAACCTCGTGTAGAAGTAACCTCTTGGTTAACTTTTCCAGATTTTATCCCTCGAGATTACTTCTTTAGAGAAAGTGTAATCTCTCCTACTCCTGAAGTGGCCGCTGTTGCTCCTTCTCCAGATGTTATTTATTCTGATGTTGTTCCTTCTTCTGACTTGGTTTCTGTTGTAGTAGCTACTTCTTCACTAGAAAAAGTCGTGGATCTGGCTCCCGTAGTTTTAGTCCAAGAAACTTCTCCTGCGGAGGAATCCTTTCTTTATGCTCAGAATGCTTTCTCAGAAGCGACCAGTATTTTTAATCCGGGTTGTGTTACAGAAGGAAGGGATTACGATCTGGATTGGAAACTTGAAGCGGCTTTAGCAGAAAGAGCTCGTTTATTGGGAATACCTCGCTCTCCATCAGAAGAAGACCCGTCTGCTCTCCGTCAATTATATGAAACAGCTTTGGAAGCTAGAGATCGCATATTCGGAAAACCAAGTGCTCCAGCGAAAGTTTCTTCACTTCTTGTTTATCCCGAGAATGCTTTATTTGAATTAACTTTGCAAGGAGAATGTTGCGCTTCTGCTGCTCCAATAGAATGGTATGCTAAATTTACTGCTCCTGAATCTTTCCGAAAAGAAAATTTCATGGCTCTCTTTCATCAATACGTCAAAGAAAGAGGAGCTTCTGAGTTCATGAAAGATTATAAGAGAAATGATTACTTCGATGTGTTTGCTATCGAAAATCATAAAATGGATAAAAGATATTGCACTCAGAGCCGTCTATTCGGAGACAGAATTCATCAATGGGTAGGAAATACTCCTGCTGAAGTTAGAGCTTGTGTTTATAATCACAAAAAGTGTCGATAATCTTTCTGTTTTTCTATTTTTATTACCCAAAAATATGTAATGGTACAGACGCTAGTATCGGAACATGCAAGTACATATAAAAGGTAAATGCTCCCCTCACGTTTGGATAAGTAACAGAAAAAGTAGACACTTTCCAAAAAGCATTAGTTACACCCGACTTTAAACGGCTATAACGCAAACAATATTCTGCTTGATTATTCATTGTCCCCCCTGGATTTATGCTATATAACTTTCACTTTAAATCGGATTGGTTTCATGTGTTTGTTGATTTTGATAAGGATCGTTTGATGATGGGTTGTGAATGATGACAAATTAGGACAAGTGAAAAAAAAGAAAATCTGGGGGCTCCTTATTCGAGGGGGGTGAGGGTAGTAGAAGTGGGGAGCCCCAGGATTATGACTCGTGACAGGATAGCGGCCAACATTACCTTACGGCGGGTTGGGAAGCTATCACCTCTTTTTCCTCAACTTTTGTTAGTAAAACAGTATTAATATATAAATGTTACGTTTTTGTATACTGGTGTGCTTAAAATCACCATTTGTGACCCTAATTTGAACGGGAACTGAGCTTATTTTAAGGTGAATTACGAGAAAAATGGGCTTATTTATCAAAGAATTCATTCAATAATTTAGCATAATCCTTACTTACAATCAGTCCTTCTCGGTTAAAGCAGCAGAAATAGCTCTGCCAGGTAAATCTTTCATCAAGATAGATCACTACTCCTTTATCCGTTTCACTGCGGATGCATCTTCCTGCCGATTGGAAACATTTGTTCATAGCCGGATAAGTGTAGCCATAGTCCCAACCTTTATTGAATCTACGATCAAGATAAGCAATAATTTCTCGCGTCACTAAATCTGGTTTAGCCAGAGGTAATCCTACTACCACTACCCCATTTAAGAGATCTCCTGGTAAATCTATCCCTTCCGCAAAATTAGCTCCGGCTACTCCCAATAAAACCGCTCCAAAATCTTTCTCGGCTTTAAATTCTTCTAACAATAAATCTTTTTCTTCTTTATTCATCTCTTGCTTTTCCCACAACATCTTTTTGGGCGACTGGATATATTTCCCAATTTGATCCCTCATGTTGTACGCGGGGAAGAATAAAGCGACATTGCCCGGAATTAATTTACATAATTCAGAACATTTCTCTCCAATCTTTTGGTACATTAAATCGTTTCGAGCAGTATATTTAGTGGTGGTCTCCGGAATAATGATGGATAACTTATTCTCGAGAGGAAAAGGAGAGATATATTCTTTTTCTACCGCGCGGCTGTTGATCCCCAGCACGTCCTTATACATAAAAGTAGGTTTTAAAGTTCCGGACATGATGATTCCGGCATGCACTCTTTGAAAAATATCCTTGGTTACTAAACTCGGATCCAGACAAGCGTAATGTAAACTGGTGATTTCTCCATAACGACTCAGGCGTTGATGGATATAACGCAGATATCCTTCTTCATCTCCGTCCCAGTTCTCTATAAATCCGACAATTCCACCGAGATAACTTTTCCGTTGTTTTCTTCTCACTTCATCCGCCGCAAATTCTAATTCTTCATGCAACTGTTCCAAATCTACCGTCTTTTTTAGTTCGTTCAAGAAATCTTCTTTAGTAACTTTTTTCTCTTTATCGTAATCCTTAGGATCAAACTCTCCTAACTTTAACAAGATGCGGTTCATTTCTTGCAGCCAGTTGATTATGCCGCCATATCCAAACTTCTTAGCTTCGTAAATGCCGTTTTTAAGCATGTGTGTAGTAAGTACAGAACTTTGTGCTTCCACCACTCTTCCTGGCAAGTTGTGTCCTTCATCTAAGACTAGAATAATATCTTCTACTTCTTTTCCAATTTTGGCTAAGATATGTTTAGTGACAAACGGATTAAATAGATAATTATAATCGCCAATTAAGACTTTGGCTTCTTTGGCCAGAAGTAAAGCTATCTCATAACTGCACAAATGGCGTTCCTTACAGAACTGAACCAGTTCTTCATTGTGTATTGGTCCTTTTAACTTTAATTCCTTCAAAGCTAATTTTGCTTCTATGGTTATTTCTTTATTCTTACGTACGTTAAGATAAAATTCACATTCTCCTTTTTCTACTACTGCTTTGCAATATTCGGTAAATTCTACTCCAAACAAGCTGGCTACTTCTTGGTTGCACATCAATTTCTTTCCGATCAAATCAACACAAGGAAGTTCTTTTCCCCATTTTTTATGAATCAATTTTAAAGTTTTTACTGCAATTTGGTGTTGCGTATGCCGATTGGTTAAAAAGAAAATAGTTTTATTTTCTTTAAGCGCATGTTTTAAGGATACACTTAACGCCGCAGCCGTTTTTCCCATCCCCGTAGGAGCATGAGCAATCAGAATTTTTTTCTCTTTGATGGTTTGGTCCAGATCTTCGACTAAATCTTCCTGTCCTTTGCGGATGATTTCATGAGGGAATAATTGTTCCAAAGGAATATCTTTGCCTTTTTTCAATTCTTCCAGTTTCTGGGTTAAAGATTTATTTACCTCTGAATCTTCTAATGGGACGTATATCTCACTTTGTTTTGTATTCGTTTCTGTATTTGCTTCTATCTCTCCTTTAAGCTTACCTTCCCCACTCTCTTCCATCATAACTTAATTGGAGAAAGGAGTTAGTTAAAAAGGTTATTGTTATCACAAGTTAAGAGCAGTAAGCTTTAAATATAAAGCCAGAAATTTCTGAGATAACGCCCCTGTGGCTTAGCAGCTATAGCGCGTCCTTGGTATGTTTCGTTAGAAACGCTTGGAACGAAGTGACAATGAGGACGAGGTCGCGAGTGCAAATGTAAAATCGTGTTTTGTAAAAAATCCGGTTTTCTGCAGGTCTCGTCAGGGGCTTATTTTTTACTTTTAGAGAATATATATTCCATTCACACTAACTTTAAATAAGAAATCCTTTTTTGGGAATAGATGGCAACAAATTCAACCTTGGACGAAAAAGTAATCACCCTAACTCCTAATAGGGTTATTTTTATAGATGAAGAAAAATCTCTTCGTGATTACCTTCGGTCGAAGTGTCTCGGTTTTGCTTATTATCAACTGCCTCCGCTTTTCCGTCAAGAAGGAGATAAAGAGCTGCAAAATTATCCTTTCAGTGTAAGCGGAACTCAAGTAAGAATGGTTACAGATACTACTACTAGAAACATCTCTTTGGAATTAAGAGGGAGTTTGTCTGAAGAAGATAAACAGGCGATAGTGGATATATTTTCTTATTTTAGTTAATTATTACTATACTTTATTTCTAGACTTGTTTGCTGAGTTATTAAGGGTTCTATCTATTCTAAATCGATTGTTTTATATAAGAGTAAGCCATGGTCTTTTGGATGAACCTTTTAATCAGCGATAAGTTTAGAGAAATTAAGGCTAAATTGACTGCGTACAGATATCAAGTCAGTGTTAATTCTTTGTTTGAACCGCTTTGTTGGCTTCATCATTATCTCTTGGAAACTAAAGATCCAGAAGTAAAAAACGAGTTTGTAGATCTTCTACATAGTATCTTCATTGAAATATTCATGCCTTTACGGCAACCAGAATATGAACCCTATCCCTTGGGAGCACGTTCTTACTTCGGCTCGAACGTGGTGCTGCAAGAAACGGTAAAATGTATTTTTGATTTGAACGTTTACAGTACCATCTGGCTGAAAGATCTTTCCGAATATTATTCTGTTTTTTCGCAAGAATTTCCCGAATATAATGCGGGCAGTAAGATTGATTATTCCAAAGCAGAAGGGAAGGTTTACATTTATAATCAAAAAAACGTAGGAATAGTGCGTTCTAAAATCTTAGATCATCTGCGTATTTATGTTGATCCGGAGAAGCCCGTACTTCCCACTACTAATAATCCCGTAGATCATTATATCCATCTTTTTGAAACCGCTTTGTATGATGAAAATAAAGTCAAGAACCGTTTTTTTCAAAATATGAAGTATAAAGAATTCAGCGAACTGCAAAGTGAAAGAACTGCTCTTCTGAACCTGAAATGCGTTTCTCGGGAAGAAGAGGAGATTTTCGATGAGGAAGAAGAAACTCTCACCTGGGTGTTAAAACTAATCCCTTCCAATCCTCTTTATCAGTATCCTTTATTTAAGGATAATCCTTGCGTATATGTTTTCGCTTATGATTCTCTTCCACTTGATTCTTTTAATCCTCTCCGCGCTAAGTTTCTAGGTAAGATTATTCAGATTGATGAAGAAAATAATTTTTTATTAGTGCGCATTTATAGTAAAAAATTTACCGAGAAAAAGAATTTTGCGTTGGTATTGAGGCCGGATCAAATTAGCTTTGAACGTGAGAAGGAAGCATTAAGGATTTTTAAGAATCATCCTAGTAAAGAATTGCTGCAAGCGATTGTATCTCAAAAAGCCTCTGACGGAAAATTAAAAGTAAAGTTGGAAGAATATTTTGGATTGGATTTAAATGAAACGCAGAGAAAAGCAGTAGAAGAAGCTTTACAAGCACCGTCTCTGTTTAGTATTCATGGTCCTCCCGGTACGGGAAAGACGCGTGTCTGCGCTGAGATATTAGCCCAATCAATTTATTTAAATCCAAAAGCTAGAGTTTTGGTAACTTGCGCTTCCGATGAAGCTACTGATAATCTCCTTAATGCGCTTAAACAAATTCTTCCTCCTAAACTTCATCATCTCATTTTGCGTTTGGGGGCCAAAGGAGAATCTTCTTTAAATCATAAAATAAAGAATTCTGGACTTTATCAAGAGAAAATTCTTTCCTTGCAGAAGGAGATATCTCGATTAGAACAACAGGCTGCAGAAAAAACTTCTGAACGGAAGGAGAAAGAAGTATTGCTGGAAAAGATTCGTGTTGAAGAGGATAAACTGAATCAAGTAATTTCGGATGGCCAGGGCTTAGACCGCATTAACGATATCGGAAAAGAAAAAGAACAGCTGATTCAAGCTTTGATCAAGCTCCGTTTTGGAATCAACGAGTTAGAAAAAAATAAATCTACTCTTCGAGAACAGCTGGATAAGAATCGGGAAGAGTTAAAACGTTCTTTCTTAACTCAAACTCCCTTATACCTTTTCTCCACCAATAATCACAGTGCCGTTCTACGCCGATATAATCTCAATTTTGATCTGTTGGTAGTAGATGAAGTTACTCAAAGTACTGAGCCTTCAGTATTAATTCCCTTAAATCAAACCAAAAAGATCATTATGGCGGGAGATCATCATCAATTGCCACCCACAGTATTCTTGAAGAATAAGAATTATGATGATGAAATCGATCCGGAAGAAGAAAAGAAAAGAATTCATTCTTTTCAGGTATTAAGTAAATCTATTTTCGAGCGTTTGTATGGTTTCTTGCATAGTAAGTTTATCGATCGGCAATATCGTATGAATCCGCTTCTGATTGATTTTTTGAATCAAACCATTTATGCTCAGACCCCCTTGATATGCGATCCCTTGGTGGAAAAGTATTGTTTTGCTGATGCTATTTTTCATCAACCGCTTATCTTTATTAATCATGATTGTCCGGAAATAAAAAGTTACGTTTCAGAAGAATTTTCTCCTTCTCGAGCGGAGTATCATAATCAGGAAGAGATAAAGATAGTAGAGAAACTGGTTAAAAAATACTTGCAATCAGGTGTTTTACCGCAAGATATTGGGGTAATCAGTCCTTATAAAGCACAAATTAGAGAATTGAATAAAGTTCTTAATCCCTTAAACATCATGGCTAAAACTATCGATAGTTTTCAAGGTCAGGAAAAGAAGATTATTATTCTTTCTTTAGTGCGTTCTAATCTTAAGGGTACAGCTACGGAAAGGATGGGGTTTTTGGTAGATGAAAGAAGATTTAATGTTGCTATTACTCGTTTTCAGTATGAATTAATCATTATCGGGAATGCCGAAACGCTTTCATCTCATGAAGAGTATTACGATTTATATGAAGATAAAGTTAAGCCGCTCTTTTACAAACAGTTGATAGAATATATTAAAGAGAAAGGATTGTTTGTAACCGATGCTCAGGATTTAGATTCTTACTTGAAAAAATCGGCCAAGTTTACTTTGCCGGTGGAAGCCTTAAGTGGAATAAAGTTGAATAAAGAATTGCAGGAGAAGATGGTTAAGAAGTTGAGTCATAATTAAGTAAATAAAATATTAAATAAATCACTTCTCCAACACTGCCTTAATCCTTCTAACTCCTGCTGCTACCGATTCTTCCTTCTGAATCTTGAACTTGCCCAGTTCTTTAGTATTTTGTACATGTGGGCCCATACAAATTTCTTTAGAATATTCTCCAATAGTGTAAACAGAAACTTTTTCGGGATATTTAGCACCAAACTCTCCATGTGCTCCTTTAGCGAAAGCTTCCTTAACCGGCATTTCTTCTCGCACTACTTTAGTAGCAGTTTTAATCATGCGATTTACTTCTGCTTCCACTTTCTTTAATTCTTCATCCGTTAATTTACGATCAAAATTGAAATCGAATCTTAATCTTTCTGGGGTGATGTTAGAACCTTTTTGATGAATATCTTTGGAAACTATCTTTCGCAGAGCTTCATTGAGCAAGTGAGTAGCGGTATGTAATTTAGTAGTATCTGCATTGGCTTCAGATAATCCACCTTTAAATTTCTGTTCTGCTCCGACGCGAGATAATTCTTGATGTTTTTCGAACTCTTGCTTAAAACTTCCTACATCTACTTTAATACCTTTCTCTGCCGCTAATTCTTGAGTTATTTCTATCGGAAATCCGTAAGATTGGAACAATAAGAAAGCATCTTTGCCGGATATCTCTTTAGATTTGGCGGCCATCTTTTCAAACTCTTTCAATCCATTTTCTAAAGTCTTTTTGAACTTCTCTTCTTCTTTCTCCAATTCCTGTTTGATAAATTTCTCTTTCTCTTTTAATAAAGGATATTCTTTAGCATAAATTTTAATCACTCTTTCGGCTAGAACGGTAATGAAAATATCTTCCATTTTTACTCCTAGAGCACGCATCTGGCGGATAATTCGGCGGATGAACCTTCTCAGGATGTATCCTTGATCGACATTACTGGGAACCACTCCTCTTTCATCTCCGAGAATAAATACTGCAGCACGAATATGATCCGCAATGATGCGCATAGCTTTAGTGTGATGAGTATAACTCTTCTGAGTGATTTCTTCCAAATCTTGGATGATGGGCCAGAATAATTCCGTGCGATAATTGTCATCAAATCCTTGTAATAAAGCAGTGGTTCTTTCTACTCCTCCGCCAAAATCAACGTTTTTTTGTTTTAAAGAGAGAAATTTTCCTTCTTTGGTTTTATTGTATTCTAATAAAACATCATTACCGATTTCTACCCAATTTTTATCTTTAGGATTGAATACTTTTGGAGCTTTATTCTTTGGATCTGACCAATAGAATATTTCCGTACAAGGGCCACAAGGTCCAGCTTCTCCGGCCGGTCCCCACCAATTATCTTCTTTAGGTAAGAATGCAATTCTTTCAAGGGGTATTCCTTGCTTTAACCAAGCATTTGCTGACTCTTGATCTTTGGGAGCGTTTTTGTCTCCGACAAAGCAGGTTACCGCCAGGCGGTCTACCGGAATTTTAAGTATTTTAGTCAGGAACTCAAAAGTGTATTCAATCGCTTCTTTCTTGAAATAATCGCCCAGAGACCAGTTACCTAACATCTGGAAGAAAGTATGATGCACATTATCGCCCACTTCATCAATATCATCCGTTCTTAAGCACTTTTGTACATCTACTAATCTTCTGCCTAAAGGATGTGGTTGTCCGACTAAAAAAGGAACTAAAGGATGCATTCCAGCTGTGGTGAAGAGAACCGTAGGATCGTTTTCTGGGATTAAGGGAGCAGAAGAAATTACGACATGACCTTTACTCTTGAAATAGTCCAGATATTGCTGTTTTAAATCCACCGCTTTCATTTAAAGGGAAAGATAAAGAAGGGTTTTATATATTTTTAGGTTGGGAAGTTAACGTTCGTATAGGGTATTAACTTTATCTATCCAAGTTTGGGCTTGTCCTTGGCTTTCAACATTACCTAAAGGAAAATAAGATTCTTTTTTTTCTTTTCCTTTTTGTATTATCATCCCTATTTCAGGATATGCTCGAAGAGTAAATCCGACTATATTTTCGGGTAGAAAAACTCCTTTACTCGAAGAACCATTAAGTTTGCCTCCACAGAGAACTGATCCATCAAGCCTTGAAATAAATAATTTAGAATATCCTTTCACTTCAAAATTCTGTTCAGCAGCAACCAATTCTACTAAATTACCCATTTTAGAAGATAAACACAATTTATCTTTATATTCTTTTAGGTTCTAAAACATCAAAACCTTAATACAACATATTCTGATTAAACTTAGGTATCGGTCCGTCACAGTAAGGGCAAGCTTTGGGCATGTTCTTGACCGGATCGTATTTGAACTTGTATTTGCAAGCGGCACATCTACATTGCAATTGTTGTGAACCTTGAATCGGTGCAAACCAAGACTTCTGTTCATCTCTCTTAATCTTAGCCGCACGAGTGAGATATTCATCTTCCTTATCCCATCCGGGAGCTTTAGGTACTTCTGGCTCTTCTTTCTTAGCAGCATTTTGTACTTTGATTTTTTCCGGGGTTCCCTTAAAGCAATTGGGGCACACCATCATCTTATAGTCATAATGCATCCTAAAATCGCTGGCAGGAGCATCATTTCCGCACTTCTTACATTTGGCTCTTACCCCTTGGTTGACGGTAAACATATTTACCTTAAAAGAAAGAGGAGGTATTTATAGTTTTGTATTTTCTGGTACAATTAGGAAAACCACCCGCCTGGCCAATAAGTGCGCTTGAGAGGATACCATAATTTATTGGTAGTTCAGTCCTGCTTCATTTGTAATTCATTAGCGGAAGCAGGTCGAAAGCGCGGCCAGGGTGGTTTTCTTCTGTTCCGTCCAGCCGTTAGCTTCTCGTGCCTCGCTGTTTTCTTGACGAGCTGACATTCCCGTAGGGAGCGTCCCCTTGTCAGCCTAGAAATATTTCTTGAAGGCACTCGACCTTATGCTAACGGCTGGAATTTCCTTACCTTTGGATTAACTTTAAATACCTTAAAATTTTCCTTTGCTTATGTTTAAGTTTTTGGAGAAAGTAGAACCGCTCGAGCATTTTAACCATAAATTGATCTTTCCAGCAGTTTTAGTGCTCTTGGTGATTATCGTTTTGGAATTGTTTGTCCACCCTACTAATGAATGGATTATTTTAACGATAGAAATTGCGGACTACCTGGTTATTGCCGTATTTGTAGTAGATTTAATTTTCTTGGTACATTATGCTCGTAACACTAAATTCTTCTTTAAGCATTACTGGCTAGACATCTTGGCGATATTTCCGTTCAGCATTGCTTTCCGCTTTGCGGAAGGACTATCGGCTCTGTTTCGAGTCTCGGAAGAATCTGTAGCGGTAGGACAAGCTATCTTTCATGAAGGATTAGAAACGGAGAAAGTGGTGGCTAAGAGTGAAAAGTTTGCCAAGATTGGAAGAGAGATTAAGATTGGAGCAAGAGTGGTAAGGATATTTACTAAGACCTATGCCTTTTCTAGATTTCATCGCCGGAAGAAGGAACGGATGAGAATATCCCATTAAAATTAACTTATTCCTTACCTAAAAATCTTGCTTCGATACCGGTTATCTTTCGTTTTAAATCTTTTATTGTCAGTATTTCGTGTCCGTTTACAGGATGGTTCTCTAAGGGTTCAGAAGCAAAATATCTTCTTGCTTTTCCCTCCGGACAAGGTGGAAGGGTATACTCTTTGATTAATCTTGCCAGATCTTCCTCGGGATTATTGCTTTCGAACTCTAAAAAACATCCTTTCTCACAAAAAGAATCCTGACGGGTGCAGGTTTCACGATTTATCGACTTTGCAGCATAACAATTTATCCAAACGTGGTAGGTGGGCATTTTTCATTTAAATATTCTTTTGTATATACTTTTTATATAGCTCCTTTTCAAAGGTTACGGGAGAAAAATCTCTCTATTTTGACGATGATATAATAGTGGGCCTGAGGGGACTTTCGTAACAATCTTGTTGCCGTTCGAACCCCTGATCTTCGCCACTTTCCAAACCTTTTTAGACATCTCGCATGTCGTGGGACTTAATGCTCCACTGGAGTGAATTCCGATCAAACACTTAG
>JBBSWE010000092.1:0-8048 GCA_038046445.1 Nanobdellota archaeon
AAGATTTCTATACTGTAGAATATAGGTTGTTAAGAAAAATCAGCTATGCACATACTGTTAATTTAGGAAATAAAAGTTCCCCAAACCTTTAAAAAGCTCTCGAATAAGGCTAATCTATGCTTACTCCAGAAGAAGTAGAATTGCTGCGAGAGGAACTGGCTACGGCCAAAAACCCTCTTTTCATCTACGATGACGATCCGGACGGATTATGTTCTTTTTTACTATTATACCGCATGCATCGGGAAGGTCATGGGACCATGGTCAAGACCGCGCCTAAGGTGGACGTCTCTTTTTTGAGAAGGGTAGAAGAGCGCCAGCCGGATAAGATTTTTATCTTAGATATGCCTATGGTGGATCAGGAATTTCTGGATGGAGTGCACGTTCCGGTATTCTGGATTGATCATCACGAGCCACAGCAAAGAAACAAAGTGAAATATTTTAATCCGCATATAAAACATCCTAACGAATATACTCCCACTACTAGAATGGCTTATCAAATTTCTGACAACAAAGAAGATTTGTGGTTAGCTACGGTCGGAACATTATCTGATTGGAGCATGCCTGATTTCATTGAAGAGTTTATTGCACGCTATCCGCACCTTTTGGCTAAGAAGATTGATTTAACTGATGCTGTTTTCCAGCAACCAATAAGCAATTTAATCCGTTTATTCTCTTTCATCCTAAAAGGTCCCACTTCCGACGTGAATAAATTTATCAAAGTGTTGTCGAGAATAAAAACTCCTGATGAAATTCTCAACCAGACCACTTCCCAAGGAAAATTCTTGTTCAAGCATTACGAGAAAGTAAATGAGTATTACAAAAAATTATTAGAATTGGGAAAGAAGAAGGCCGGAAAGAGTAAATTGTTATTGTTTTATTATCAAGAACAGAAGTGGTCCTTCACTTCTGATATCGCTAATGAATTATCCTCTTTGTATCCTAAAAAGATCATTCTAATCGCTCGAAATAAATCGGGAGAGATGAAATGCAGCCTGCGGGCTCGAGTTCCGATTTCCGGGACGTTAGAGAAAGCTTTAGTTGGCATTAATGGTTACGGCGGCGGTCATCCGGAAGCTTGTGGTGCGGTGATTAAAGAAGAAGACTGGCCCCAATTCTTAAATAATTTCAAGAGAGAGATTAAAGGGATTTAGTTGGGTAAATCTTGGGAGCGATAATTTGGCTTTAATTTGATTGCTGCTCTCATTAGGTCATAAGGCGCGATATTTAATTCAGAATAATCACCACCTCTTCTGGCACTTTTTTGGGCTTGCCACGCCTCATCCTGCATTTCTCTGAGCACTCCCTCATCCAAGGCGCACAGTTCGGAAAGGGATTCTTTTAATTTTTTAAAGGTTGCTTTATCTATGAGACGAGTAGTACCTATAACTATTCCCGCCAAACCCATTCCATTAGCAAGATCTCCCAAGAGAGTAGGGCTGGCTTGTTTTACTTCCATGGCGGTATCTGCTGCCCGTTGGTATAATTCTAAGTATTGCGGCTGAACCATAATTTTTAGAATGAGGGGGTATTTTTAAAGATTTGTCTTCTGGAATGGTGTTTTCAACGAAACCTTTTTAAATTAGTACCTATTACGGGAACTATTATGAGAAGTAAGGAAGAACAAGTGTTAGAGCTTTTCTTTAGTGCTCCAACCCGGGAATGGCATTTTGAAGAGATACTTCAGGAAACGAAAATGGCGCGAAGTAAAGTGAATCGCTGGCTGAAAAAATTTCTCAAGGAAAGAATGATCAAGAGAATTAAAGGAAAAGGGAAAATGCCTTTCTATTTAAGTAATTATGAATCTCCCGAATACAAAAACAAGAAAAAAATGTTTGCTTTAGCACGGCTTTACGAAAGCGGGTTATTATCTCATTTAAGTTCCCTGCCTAAAGCCAGAACCGTTATTCTATTTGGGAGCTTTTCTCGTTCGGATTGGTATGAAAAAAGTGATATTGATATATTTATTTATGGCAATCCAGAAGGATTAAGCCTTTCCTCTTACGAAACCAGGTTACATCGCGACATTCAATTATTTATTTGTAAAACTAAGGAGGAATTGACTAAATATAGTGAAGACTTGCTTAGAAACATTATTAAAGGAAACCTGATTAAAGGAGATTTAGATTTCATTACGGTGAAGATAAATGCCTGAATTTTTAAATCAGCAGGAAGCATTTTTTAAATGCAAAAAAGAGGGAAGATTTATTGTTCTGGAAGAAGTAGAATTGGGAAGAATAAAATCTATTTTATTAATTGCTGATGCCGATGTGAACTCTGCGGATGCCCTCAGAAGGATTTTGGATAAAAATAGTTTTCAATGGAACAGCGTATATAAGTTGTATTACGATGCCTTTCACGAATTAGCAGAATCATATCTTAAGTTTGATAAAATTAAGGTAGATAATCATCAATGCTTATTTGCTTATCTCTGTGAAAAGCATCCAGAATTAGAGTTTAGCTGGGACTTCTGCGAAAAAGTTCGAACTAAAAGAAATGGGATCAATTATTATGGCGCCCCGATTAATTTTAAAGATTGGAAGGAAATAGAATTGCAGTTTATCCTTTATGTCAAGAAGCTGAGAGAAGAGATAAGGAAGAAACTGAATGGTTCTTGAAGAATTTCAAGAGAGAGATTAAAGGAATTTAATCATTCAACTCCCTTTCTCTTAACCGAAGACAATATACGCTTAAACAGCCGTAATGAAATAAAGAATCTAACCAAAATGACATCAATTTGTTTTGGTGCCCGTTTTGTGCGTTTAGGTTACGGAAATGTTCATACTCCCGAGAAAGTTGATTAGCATCTGAGTAAATATCTTGCAAGGCCAGATGTACTATCCCGGTTAATTATCCTTCTCCTAATTCAGGGTACTTTTGCCAAGCTTCCGTTCTTCTAAACAGAAAATAGTCAAACAACTCCATCGCTACTGCTTGTAGTACCGCAGGATAATCTTCCGAATCAAACCATTCATAACTTTCAGCCATAAAGAAAGAAGAAACTAATTGTGGAAAAGGAACAAAGGTGTAATTGCTGGGTAGATGACCTTTTGGGATTTCTAATTTTCCTTCTAAACTTAAAGGAAAAAAGTTCTCAATGCTTTGGCCTACCTTTTTTCTGTTTCTTTCTGCTAATCTTAACTCTTGGTTCATCTTTTCCTGCCAAGCAAGAACCTTATTAAAGATTATTATAATGTAAACACTAAAATAAGATTAAACCAAAAGTAAACTTTATAAACTGCGACTTTATTCTCTGGACTAAAATGTCTCTCTTTTCGCAAATAGGAATGTTGGGAATAGGAATATCAGGAGTATTATTTGGACTAGCACTAAGTTATATCGCTCCGGAAGAATTGTCTGCGGGAAAGAAGTATTTTATTATCTTAAAGAATTTTTTATACGTGATTTTTGGATTAGTAACCTTATATTTCGTGTGGAGTTTGAAAAATAATCTGCTGGCCGTATCTATTTTAATCCTATTAATCTTCGGATCTCTTCTTCGTTGGAAGTTTCCAGAATTAAAATTTGAATTCATTGCTTATTTAGTTTTTATCTTTACCTTTATCCTGTTAGGAGTATTATTCCCGGTAGAGAATTATGCTGTAATCTCATCATCCATCATCTTCCTCTACGGATTGCCACTAGGAACCTTACTAAGAACAAAATGAAACCAAAAGAAAGACAAGACTTGGAAGAAGCCCTGAAAGAGAAAGTTTCTCCTCTATTAGAAGAAACTATGGAAAAAAGTTGGGGTATTACTATCCCCAAATTAGAGACAGATATTACTGATAGCTTGAAAAATCCGCAATTGAATATTTACATTCCGCCAAATCTTACTTTCTCTGAAGCCAAGAAAGTATTCAAAGGTGAATTCATCAAAAGAGAATTGCGTTTAAATAAAGGAAATGTTTCTCAATTAGCCAAATTATTAAAAGTTAATCGCCGTAGTGTGCATCGTGTCATCAAGGATTTAGGAATTAAAAAGGATGCTACTCTTTCTAAAGACGAATATCATCAAGATTTAATCGGGCAATCCATTCGTTCTACTTTAGAGCAATATAAACAGATTATTCATCCGCAGCAAATGGAGAAAATGTATCAAGAAGTTCCTTCTCTTTCCCGAAATATTGCTAAATTCATTCCTTTTGAAGAATTGTCCTGGAAAGAAGCAGAACGAGAGTTCGAAAAGCAATTCTTACGGCAGGCGTTACGAGAAAGCGGGAATAGCATTTCTAAAACGGCCCAAAAGATTGAGTTGAGAGTGGAGACTCTTTATAGGAAGATTAAGAAGCTGGAATTGAAGCTGGCTTAAAAGGATATAGTAGACTACCAAAAACTTTAATAAGCCCCTCACTTACTTTCCGCTTATCCTAGAAAAGAGGGGTAAATCATGGTAAAACAATTTTTCATCAATCTGTTTAAGAAGCTCTCTTTCAATCCTTTCGCTAAGAAGAGCCATATCAAATTAGGGTTATATGGGCCGCCTAATGGGGGTAAATCCACCTTAGCTAATCGTATCTGTGAAGACTGGTTGGGGCAGACTATGTCTACCGTTTCTCATATTCCCCATGAAACTAGGGAGATTATTATAAAAGAGCAAGTTACTATTAAGAACCAGAAGGGCAAAGAATTGACTTTCTCTTTGGTCGATACTCCCGGAATCGCTACTAAGGTTGATTATGAGGATTTCCTTAAGAAAGGGCTAAATAAGGACGAATCCAAGAAAAGGGCTAAAGAGGCCACCAAAGGAGTGATTGATTCGATCAAATGGCTGGATAAGATGGATTCGGTGATGGTAGTATTAGATGCTACGCAGGATCCTTATTCTCAGGTTAATGTTACTATTTTAGGCAATCTCCAAGCTCGAGATATTCCGGTCTTAATCATCGCCAATAAGGTAGATTTAAAGAAAGCTAGCATTGATAGCATTCAAGCCGCTTTCCCTCAGTATAAAGTTATTGGCATTTCCGCTAAATATGGTAAGAATGTTGAAGAATTTTATGAAGAATTGTTCAAGTTTGCTAAATAAGACATATACTCAAATAGACATAATAAAAAATAAAGTTTAAAAACTATAAGTGTTTCCTTAAGCTTATAAAAGAGGATAGAGAAAAACATGGTTACATTTCAATTTGTTCCGTATCAAGATATAGAGAGCCTTTCTTCGGCTAAAAGGATCAATAAATTGCTGAATATCGTTAAGGAAAATAAGATTGTATTGATGGAAGGACGCTTGAAGAAGGAAGAAGAAGCCGATTTGATTGAAATCACCATGGAAGAAATCACTAATAAGTTTAAAGGGATTGAGTTAAGTGTAGTTTATCCCGATAAGAGTAAACAGGATGTGATGCAAAAACTTCGCGGAACCATGACTAGTGTTTTGCTAGGTAATCGTGTTGGCATGACCATCATCGGTCCAGCCTCCATCGTCAAGAAGATTGAAAAGAATCCTAACAAGATTGAATTATTCACTCGCGATACTAAGTGAAGAAGTATATACTCTTAAAGAGAAAAGGTTAAAAAGGAATAAAGGCTAATAAATACCTATGCCACATCAATGCGTCCGTTGCAATACTCTTTATCAGGAAGGAGCTCAAGAAATTCTTAAAGGTTGTAAGTGCGGTGGCCGTCTCTTTTTCTTCATCAAACAGCAGCATATCGAAGAGGGCAAGAGAATTATTAGCAATCTTTCTGTAGATGAAAAGAAAGCGATTGAAGAAGATGTTTCTGAGATCTTAAGTTTGAAGATGGAGCCAGATGCTCCAGTAATTTTAGATATCGAAGCCATTCGCATCTTAAAACCGGGCAAGTATGAATTAGATTTAGTACATCTGTTCAAAAAAGATCCTTTGATTATCAAGCTGGAAGAAGGAAAGTATGTGATTGATTTACCACATTTATTTCAAGCGGATAGTTCTAATGATGAAAGTAAGGGTTTCTAAGAAGATCTTAACTTTAACTCGAGTTGAAGTTATAGTAATTGATATATATACCCCAGATATTCTATACTTAAAATGAAAAAAATAACCCTATTATTACTGATTTTAACTTTGCTTAGTGCTTATTTTGTTACTGCTACTGACTATCGACCGGGCGTATTAACAGTTTTTTTTGATCCTCAGTTAAATTTTTCCGAAGCTTCTCAAATAATTACTTCTTTCCAGATTGAAACAAATAACTGTTCTTTTGCATCAGAAGGTCTTTTTGATTGTACCAAAAAAGGATTATATAGTTGGCATAAAGATCAGTTTGAACTTAGATCTGATGCGTGGGGTTTGGTCAATGTTGCGGAGGGAAAAGAAGAATATTATTTAGAGTTAATGAAGAAGAATTCCAAAATAATTGAAGTTGAAAGAAACAAAATGTCTGTTCCAACTTCCCCCTTATTACGTCCTCCCACAAATGAGACCACCACAGAAACAGACGTAACTATTACCGAAAAGATAAATGCTTCTACAATAACTGAAACCGACAAAACAACTACTTCCAAAATAAGCGATTATAAATCTGGCACACTGCGAGTGTTTTTCAAAGATGGAATAACCCTACCGGAGGCAATTAAGATCCTCTCTTGGTATAATCTTAGCATCATTAAGTCCTTGAATTGCCCTACCTCTTCCGTTTCTTATGATACAAACTCAAAGGTAACCACAGTTCAAGAAGTAAAATGTACGGAAGAAAGTAAGTATAAATGGGGTTATGTTTCTTCCAAGGAAGGAAAAAAGAATTTTGCGCGGGTTAATGTTCCGGTCGGAGAAGAAGAGTATTACAAAGGCACATTGGGTTCTAATGAGAATATCTCTTTGGTAGAATTAATTCCCACGGAAATTAATACTAAGGCTTTGATTCATCCGACGGCTGAAAACAATACCTCTGAAGGAGTTATAAAGACACCAGAAAGTAATCTATGGCAGAAATTTATCTTTTGGATAACATCAATATTCTAGAGCTTGCTTCGCTGCGCCTTATCCGAAATAATGGCCGAATGGCCGGAAGGATCTTCGATAATAATCTTTAATTTCTCTCTTCCTACTAAAGCCTTGCTTAACTTCTTTATTAGGTTGCGTCCTTTATTCTTAACATCTTCATCTTCTTCTCCTTCCACCGATGATTCAATGGTTTTCTTGATGTTGGTTAACAGACCTTCTACATTAGTGACGTAACCTTCGGAAGCCACTCCTGGCTCGATGGTGATGACGTGAGGAATCTTAACAGTGGCATCAGCAGACTTAACAATTCTTACATTTAAGTCTTCTTCATTCTGCATTTCAAAAGTGAATCTGGCCGGTTCTTTCTCCTCTGCTGGCTCAATATCGGACTTCTTAAAACCGCATCCTTCACATTCCATGCTCAGAATGAAAATCTTACCAAAGTAAGGAAGTTGCATTTCGTTCTCTTTCAAGATTAATTTCTTTTCCCCGCACAGATGGCAGGGCTGTCCCTTTAATTCTGACATACGTCGTAGAAAGAAAAGGCGGTTTTTAAAGATTTCTATGGGGTTTGTTAATATGAAACCTTCGCCAATTTGGCCAGCGAGCCAGCCCAGTGTCTCGTCAGACTGCACACGTTGCTCGATTACAGTTTACTGCGATTCGAGCAGGCGAGCGAAAGGGTTTCACAAGAAATTTTACTTTGTTCTTTTGAGGCGAGGAAGTTTTATAAATAGCTTTCAGATTTATTCTCCCAGATGCACCGATGGTATAATGGCTAGTATAGCGGCCTTCCATTTCATCAAGAAGGCAGCCGTTGATCGGGGTTCGAATCCCCGTCGGTGCACTCATATTTCTTTACTCAAACTAAATCTTTAAATACCCCTAAATTATTCTTGCCTAAAGTGATAGCATGAAAATTACCATAGATACTAAAGAAGACAGTCCTGAAGACCAAGTCACTACGTTCGTGGCCTTCGGTCCTGTTCAAGGTGACTTCTGATGAAAATCACTATTGACACTAAAGAAGACAGTCCCGAAGAGATTCGTAAAGCGATAACTTTCTTGCATAGTTTAAGTAATTCTGGCGGTGGAGCTTATGTTCCTGATTCTAATTCCCCT
>JBBSWE010000092.1:8058-14726 GCA_038046445.1 Nanobdellota archaeon
CTGCTGCAGATACCACTAATCTGATGAGCATGTTCGGGGATGCTTCTACTAGCAGTCCTTCTGCTTCTAGTTCTACCGCTTCTAATGACACCGCTCCGGCTTTCGGCTCTTTCTTGAATTTAGTGGATGCCAACAAGAAGAAAGAAGCTTCTCGAAAATATTTAGATGAACCAAGAGTGAAATTGTATTAAAAGGTAAATATGGGGCCATTAAATAAATTCCATGTTCTTGGAACCGAGACTTATTTGCACGAAATTAAGAACTTGTCTAAAGAATATCAAGAAGCTGCGGAGAAGATACCCTCCAAGCTGGCAGAAAATCCTCTTTTAGGCAAACCTTTGGGTTATCCTTTCCTTCGAGAGAAACGTATTAAAGAAAAAAGAATATATTACTTAATCTATGAAGAATTAAAACTAGTTTTGCTGGTAGCAGTAAGCGGAAAGAAGGACCAGCAAGACACCATTAATCATATCCAAGGTAATTTTGAAGAATTTAAGAAAGTAGCAGAAGAAATAATCAAGCAAGTCTCTTAAAGCGGCCACATTTTAAATCTGCTAAACTGCTAGAAAACTGTCTGACCAAATCCAAATCTATTCTTTCTAATCTTTTAAGACGTTCGTATTCCTCTCGAGGGATGGTTATAGTATCCATTTTAAGCTTAAAAATATCTTTTTCTATATAAAAGTTGCGCCGATATTTAGATGAACCAAGAGTGAAATTGTATTAAAAGAATTTGTTTAATATCTTCCTTGCTATTAAAGAAAGAACATCATTAATAATCCAATTAAAATTAATATCAAATAAAATCCGATTACGATTCTTCCAAACTTTCTGCCGCCCAGGAAATAAGCAATTCCTCCTTTAGTACAGATGTTAGCGATTACTCCCAACACAATTCCATTCTCTGCGGTCTCTAAAGCCAAACCATCTTTGGTCAGCTGCGCAATAGATATGACAATAGCATCAACATCCGCAAAACCAGAAAGAGTGCTCAAGGCATAAAAACCCTTATCTGAAAGATAAATGGTGCCTATCTTAGTTAATGCTAACATCGCCGAAAAGAATAAAGCAAATTTCAAAGCTGGCCAAAAAGTGAAGGGGGAAGTTAATTCTACTTCTCCTTGAATCTTACTAGCCTTTCTCCAGAGAAAGTAAGAAAAAATTATAGTGGTAAGCATCATCACTGCCATAATTATAGCAATGTGCGGTAACAAAGGCCGGTTCAAAACTGCTACCCAAAAGATTACTCTTCCTAAAGCGATTAAGTTCGCCAAAATAACTCCTAAGACTAGAGCCAGATAAATCTTTTCTTCTCTCTTACTTCGCTGAGAAAATCCGACAGTTAAGGCCGTACTACTAGCCAATCCTCCTAACAATCCGGCCAAAGCTATCCCTTTATCTCCGAACCATTTCAAGGCAATGTAACCTACAAAACTTACCCCTGAAACTAATACTACCATCAGCCAAACGAGATAAGGATTAAAAATTTCATACGGACCATAACCTTGGTTTGGAAGCAAAGGTAGAACCACAAAAGCGATTACCACAAATTTTAGAGTGTCAGCCATTTCTTCTTTACTTATCTTTTGGGCGAAATGGTGTAGGATAGAACGAGTGTATAATATCACTGTGATGGTTACGGAGAGAATAACTGCTAAAGTAACCTCATTATAAACACAAAGCAAACCGATAAAGAAAACTAAAAATGCTGCCACTTCAGAAGTAACTCCCCCAACAAAATGGGAATGTTGCGAGAGGAGAAAGTAAGCGACAATAATTAACGCTCCGGTGAGAAGAATTCCTACCACTAGAATCCAAGGAGAAATGGTTTGTCCTAGGTAGGCGCATAATGCTCCGAACAGGGCGATTAAAGGAAAAGTACGAATTCCGGCTATAGAATGCCCGCGATGTTTATAAGTAGCATACTCCCGTTCCAGACCAATTAATGCTCCTAAAGCTAAAGCCACCAAGAACCGTTCCAATAAGCTTAATTCTAACATCTAGACCTCACTGCTGGGAAGAATGTTTTGCTTTATATAGTTTACTAGGGAAGGAGTCGTTTCTAATTCTTATTTAATCTCTTCCTTCTTTACTTCTTTTTCTTGTTTGATCTTTTCCTTTTCTGCTCTTCTTAGATCCCGTTCTATCTTCTTAGCTTCATTCCCTTTTCTCTTCTCTTCTTTGGCAGCCAGCAGTTCTTCCTCTTCCTTATTCTTTAAATGATCTTTCCACTTCAGTAGAGTATAATTGACTGGATTTTTAATCCGATGACAGAAATTATCTGGCTTACACACACCGATATCTTTGTAATAAGCCTCATTATCACAGTTCGGAGGAAGTTTTTCTCCCGGATTAACAAAACGTAGTTGTGAAGTAATATAATTATCGCGCAAAGGACCTGCTCCTTGAGTATTCTTTTCTCGGTTCCATTCCAACAAAAAGTTTTCCATCTCTTTCTTGCTCCAGCCAATCTTGCCCAAAAAATTACTCCAGCAGAATACTGCTCTTTTCTTTCCGTCTTCCATTCCGTTCAATAACAATTTCATACAGGGGGGAAAGAATTCTTCTCGAATAGGAGAGGTTAAAGCAAGATCTTCATTTTCTTTCTCTTTTTGTATTTTAACTTTTTCTTTAGCTTCTCTTTGCACCGTGTTACTGGTTTGAAAGTCTAATGCTTGCCGCAAAAGATCCGTCGCACTCGGACCAGAAACATTTCTGTTTAAAAAAGTGAACATGGGCATCAGAATCTTATCTGGATGAGCCATCTCTCGCTGAAATTCCATCACTCTTTCTGGATCAATGGGTAAGCTTACCAAGCCAGATTTCTCGTGCAAGGAATAAGGCATGCGATATAAATGCCGAGGAGAAATTAAAATGGTATCGATTTCCAAGAATTTATCTACATTTAATTTCGGTATCTTATCACCATATTGATTTTTATCATAAGAAATAATCTCTTCCGCCTTTAATTCTACTTTTTCTTTAACCCTATTAAAATCATTCTTCTCAAATTCTAGAATCCTTTGTCCTAATTTTTCTTTGATATTCTCTTTAACATAAGCGGCGATTTTCTTAGCTGCTTCGGGAAATAATAATTTTGTGGGTGTATTTCCCACTTGTGTCGGGAAAGCTTGAAACGGAACTCCAATATGAAAACCTTTATTGCCCGAAAATTTAACGGAAATGTCTTTTACTCCACACTTTTTTAACAATTGAATAATCAAATCGGCACAAATCTTGCTGTAATCAATAAATTTGCAATCGATATCTAACACTAAATCCCAGCCACTGCGTAATTCATCCAATTCTTTTTTGGTAGTGGTAGAAGTTAAATCTAAAGGATTATCCCACAATTCTTCACTGGCGTGGAAAGAGGTTACTCCTTTTAAGGCAAGTTCCAATATTTCTTTTGGATATCTTAAAGTATCCGGCCGCTTGCCAAAACTTTCCTCATATCTAGTGCCTACTTCTTTGTTTTCGGCATGTTCAATCATAGCTTCTTGGATGTCCTTTCGTTTGTAAAAGCGTAAGCAAGTAGGGAAGTCTAACATAAATATTACATTAAGGTGGTAGTTTAAAAGAATTTCTACAATCTAAAAATAAGATTACCTTTTTTAGGATATTATTTCAAAATATTATAATTCTAACTTTTCTCTAATTCTTTTCCACACTTGACTGATATTTTGATCATTATTATACATTTTAACTTTAAAATAAGTGGACATAAAATCTTTGTCATCATTATATAACGGAGAGATTACCTTTTCCGTTAACTTAAATTGTATTCTTCCTCTTCGATCTACAACCAAGTCAGGTATAGTGTAACATGGTCTTTTCGTTTTAGGCAACTGCATCAATTTATTATACTGCTGATTTACTAATTCTATTAAATGTTCTGAACCGCAAGCCGGAATAATCAAAGATTGTTCTACATCAACTTCTCCCGACGTGTAATAATCGAAGAATACTGCGTAAAAAGCCACCTCCCTTTTGATTTTATGAGAAGAATGATCACAAGAATGTTGCTCAGCAAGCGTATCTAATGTTTTTATCTCTCTTCTCATCTTTTAAAACTATAATCCAGAAACTTCTTTCTGGAATTCTTTGGCTTTCTTCTTCAAGTTGGCTAGAGCTTCCTTGATAGCCTTTCTTGGTTCAATGCCTTTAGTCTCTAAGAAGAATTTTGGAATGCCAATCAAAGGGTGGTCTATTTTATAAGTTATTGTCTCTACTCCCTTAATGGCGTGTAATTCGTGCTTTAAAGCATTGCAAAAAGTGTGTGTCTCTCCTTTCAGCTCAAACACGAGCTTAGTTTTAGATTCCTCGATGACTTTAAATTCCATCATCCTGAAACGAGGTATTTTATTTATAAAGCTTTCTCTCGGAATTTGGTTGTTTCATTCTAGGTCATAAAATGATTCTTAAATTAAGTATGATTTGCATGCAGGGAAAGAAGTAGTTATTCCCAAAGCATTTATAAATCAGCCTCACTTTTGAACAAATACTCAAATAGTAAAAAACTACAAGTGTCTAGTTGGGGCAAAGAACGAGTGCGTTAAAGCGCATCTGGCGTTCTTTAACGTACAAGAATATAATTATTTCTTGACGTATTCCATTCAGGACATAAATCTACAGAGGTAGAATATATATGAAATTTGAAGAATTGAACTTAGCGCCGCAGTTGTTAAAAGCGGTGCAACAACTTGGTTACGAGGAACTTACTCCAATCCAAGAAAAAACCATCCCTTTAATTCAACAGGGAAAAGATATTGTCGGACAGTCAGCCACCGGCAGCGGTAAAACTGCTGCTTTCGGCTTACCCTTCCTAGAGAAATTAACTCCCGGAAAGGGTTTGCAGATGATGGTGTTAACGCCCACGAGAGAATTGTGTGTGCAGAATGCCGAGACTTTAGGGATTTTAGGAAAATTCCTGAACATTAGAATCGCTAAAGTTTATGGTGGAGTAGGCATGAGCCCCCAAATTGATGCTTTACAAACAGCGGATATCATGGTCGGCACTCCCGGAAGAGTATTGGACCATTTAAGACAGGGAACCTTAAATTTATCCCATGCGCATCTAGTGGTTTTGGATGAAGCGGACAAGATGTTTGAGATGGGTTTCATTGAAGATGTGGAACAGATCTTAGATTATACTCCTAAACAAAGACAGACTTTGTTATTTAGTGCTACTATGTCTGATGCGGTGATGCATTTAGTAGAGAAACATCAACATAATCCGATAAATATTAAGACCGAAAGTTATATTGATTGCAGTTTGCTGAAACAAGTCTATTTTAATGTCAGCCAGAGAGAGAAATTTTCTTTACTGCTGCATCTGTTAAAGCATAAAAGAGAAGGAATGGCTTTAGTTTTCTGTGCTACTCGGGAAGAAACTAATTTAGTCTCTAAAAACTTAAAGTTTAACGGAATAAAAGTCATGGCTATCCATGGTGGATTGACTCAGAACAAGCGTGAGTTTGCTTTGAAACAGTTACGTGATGAGAATATCGACGTTTTAGCCGCTACCGATGTGGCTGCGCGAGGTTTAGATATCAAGAACGTTACTTCAGTGTATAATTACGACCTGCCTAAAACTTCGGAAGAGTATATTCACAGAATTGGAAGAACTGCTCGTGCTGGTTCCAGTGGAGAAGCTGTTTCTTTGTTAAGTGAGAGAGATTATGATAACTTCGCTCATGTAGAAAGAGATCGCAGTTTGAATATCAAAGAAGAAGCTTTGCCTGAATTTGAAAAAGTAAGATTTGTAAGAGAAATAGAACAGCGCGGAAACAGATTCGGTGGAAGAGACCATTTTGGACAACGTGGACCTCAACATGGTGGTGTAGCGACTAGCGCTTACGGTTCTCGTAGTAATCAAGGACCAAGAGGAGAAGGCGGATTTAGTCGCGGACCGCGAAGTGATTCTCGTGGCGGAAGCGGTAGTTTCCATCGTGGACCAAGACCAGAAGGTCAGGGTGGCTTTTCTCGCGGTGGAGATAGACCTGCACGTAGAAGTAGAAGTATGACAAGAGAGTAAGGTTATCTTTTTTCTTTTTCTAATTCTTTATATTTTGCTGTAAGGTCCGATTTATCCACTCCTAAACGAGTTAATCCTTCGGTAACTCTAATCAGATGTTCAATGTTTCTTAGATTAAACTTATCCACGGGAACTTCTTCCAGTAAATTTAATGCTGCTTGATAATCACGAGTAGCCGGTTCCATTTCTCCCCTACGTTCATAAATAGCTCCACGCCAGGAATAAGAATGAGCTGACTGGGGGCATAATTGGATGGCTTGGTTTAAATCGAGAAAAGCTTCTTCATACCTTCTTAATTTGAAAAGAGCGAATCCCCGAGTATGATGAGCTAAAGATAAATCTCTTTCTTTTGCACAATTATTTAATCCCAACTCGAATGCTCTATTAATATCCATTAAAGATCTTTTATATCTATGCTTCAAACTTAAAGTTATTCCTCTTTCATAATAGCGAAGGGGATTGTTCGAATCTAACTTTATGCTTTTAGTGTGATCTTGTATTGCTTCTCGATATCTTCCTAAATTACTTAATGCTAAGGCTCGATTATGAAATATATGACCAAATCTTTCTAATGGTGGGGAAGATTCTAATGCTGAATTATATTCTCTAACAGCTTTCTCATATTGTCCTA
>JBBSWE010000092.1:14736-15969 GCA_038046445.1 Nanobdellota archaeon
TAAAGCATTATAACAAACCCCTAAATAATCCTGAATCATGGCTTGTGAGAGAGAACTCACATCAAATCCTTCTCTTTCCTCTCGTTGATAAGAGTTAAGGGAGTTGGTTAAATCAGATAATGCTTGTTCAAGATGACCTAAACAATAATGGGTATGACCTCGGTCAAAATAATTCAATGCCCATGGTTCTATTTCTATGGCTTTATCCAAATCTAGAATAGCTTCAAAATAATTAGGTGGGGTGCTCTTGTAAATTTTAAAAATGGCCCTTTCCGTATACGCTCGAGCCAACGTAACCTCAGCCGAATCAATTACGTCATCCAAATTTTTCAGTTTTATCTGTGAATCAATAGTATCCATTTTAAATCTCCTCATTTTTTAATGTAATTCTACCTAGAAAACCACTCTTAACCTTACTTTCTCACCACCTTATATAATTGTTAGCTACAATTATATTTGTACCAAAAGGTTTAAAAATAAGCTTGGATTATCAAGTATATGTTAGAATTAGCCGTGCCCCAAGTAAATGAAGAGAGCAAGAACGTCAAAGACTTAGTTTTTACTATCCTGATGAACGAACACCCGTTATCGATGATGGAATTGTTCAATCAGATCAAGAAGCAATACGTTTTGGGAATAACTTATCAAGCAGTTAGAAAGTCGGTCAATTATCTTCATCAACAGAAAGTATTAATTAAAACTGGAAAAAGATACTCTTTAAGCAAAGAATGGCTGCTACAGATGAAATCTTTCTTTGATCGTGCCCTTACCAATTACGAAAGTGGAACTAAAGTAAAGTTATTTCAATCCGAATTGGCTAAAGAAGATTATGCCGTTTATACTTTTAACAATCTGCTAGATTTAGATAATTTTTGGGGGGATATTATGAGTTATTGGGCTGAACACGAGAAGGAGAATAAAAATTATCTTTCCGTAGTCCATTATCATTGGTGGTTAGTCATCAATCTGGGAAAAGAAACAGGTTTGTTTGATCTTTTTAAGAAGAAGGGAGTAAAAAGTGCTTTTTTTACTCCAGTTGATGTTCCTTTAAACCATTGGGCTCTGGAAGTATATAAGGGAATGGGAGTAAAGACTATTCTTTGTAAACAGAAAACGGAAGACGATTTTGTAGATATTAACGTTCTGGGAGAAATGGTGATCCAAGTAAAATATGCTCCTAAAATGGTGTTAAGGCTAAACAAAATGGTTCTTCAAATGATAACCATAACTATG
>JBBSWE010000093.1:0-3482 GCA_038046445.1 Nanobdellota archaeon
GGTTTTCGGGGCAGTGGCGATAATGGTGCTATCACTCAGAAAAAGGATAGTGCCCTATTTGAAGGAGATAGGTTGGAACGACAAAAGTCGCCTCGGCCTTTGTAATCTTGCCACCAGCTTCTCGCGTTTCGACGTTATAATCAAGAGTAACCATCTCCGTAGGAGCCATCCCTCTGGTTACTTTGCTTTTACCCTAAAGAAAATGCTCGACCTGATGCTGGTGGCAAAAATATTGGCTCTGGCGGCGACTTTCTAACTACTAATCTGTATCCCGACCAAACTTAAGGCATCCACTACCAGAATCTTGACCCAGCCTAAATAAGGTATTCTGAACAATCCTTTGCCGTAGACTCGTTCTATCCCAATCTTGGTTTCTCCATTCTGACCAGTAAGACTAGCACTATTATGATCTCCTTTGGTTTGATAATAATCTTTGCCTTCTTCCTGCCAATCCTTAACCACTCGATGAATAATCGGCTGAGGCTTATTGCCTTGAAACACTAAAATATCTCCCAAATGAATATTAGAAGGATTAGCCCGCCACAGGATGATTACATCTCCTTTATCGAAGCCGTTACGGAAAGGAAATAGTTTAAACTGTTCTTTAGTAATCCCATTCTGCTCATACCAACTTCCGCACCTCTTCCAATAATTGTCAAAAGAGTATTGAAGGTCATCAAACACTTGTCCGCAGATAATTTGGTCGTGCAAACCATGTTCCATACTTTCGCTGATCACCGCTACTAAAGGAAATCCCGTGCCTAGAACTAAACCTAACAAAGGATAAACTATAAATTTGATTAAAATAAAAGCTACGATAATATTGACTAACCAACTCCAAACCGAATCTTCTTCCCAGAAGAAGTGCCAAGCTTTTTTCATCCAAACTTTAAATTTATCCCAGCGTTCACTCATACTCTAACGATTATTCTCTGCTTTAAAAAGCTTTTTATACTCCTGCTTATTTGTGCTGAATATGGTACGTTACCGATATCCAACAGAAGTTAAAGCCAAAGATTGGGATTACCTCTTCAAATTCGGCTTAGTATTAGCTTTAATGATATCTGCAGTACTTTTGGTATTGAACTATTTTTTCGATTACACCGAATACGCCTTAACCTTATTCTTCGCTCTGCCAGTAGTGTGGAGCATTATCGGAATGATGCTGGCTCGAAAATACAGTTCAGCCGAAACTCGAGATATGCATAAGGTTTCTGATTTTAACATTCTCTCGCTTTGCGGATATTTTGCCACGTTTTTCCTAACTTTATACGCTTTGAAGAATCATAGTTGGTGGGATTTGTTTATCGCGGCAGTAGTGTTTTTATTCTTTCATTATTACAGCTATTTATCGCTGCGAAGATACTTAGAACAAAAGAATATCCCTTTTAAATGGAATAAGATTATTATCATGAGTTTATTATTGTTGGTTTTAGCAGTATTCGTAGCCATAGTCCAGCAGTATTTCAGCAAGTTTTTAGCGGTAATTTTGTTATTGGTAGGAATAAGTTATTTATTCTTCCAATATTGGAATAAAATAACCAAACAATTCTGGTATGCACAGAGATTTCGGGTATTTTTAGTGTTTGGCTTTGCCTTCAACTTCATCTCTTTAGTATTATGGACGTTTATTTTGGTGGTATCGGGATTTTTGATATACTATGGATAAAATTGTTAGCGAAATCAAACAGAAGAAAGAATTGCGCAGTATAACTGATAAGGTAGTTCTAGAACAATTGCAAACTTATCTCAAACAACATCCTAAACTTAAATTAGACAATCCTCGTTCTACCGATTATAAGCAAATGATTAAGGATGTCCGCGCCAAATTAAGAAGAAGTTATGGTTTGTTTCGAGAAGAAAAAGTGAAAGTAAAAGATTTCAAAGAAGTTAAACCTATTTTATTAAGCCATTCTTCGACTAAAGAAAGATTACCATTTTATCCAGAACTGTATCGCCAGATATTCAAAATTACCGGAGTTCCTAAAATAATTTTGGATTTAGGCTGTGGCATTAATCCGCTTTCGATAGAATATATGAAACTAAAGACATTAAACTACTATGCTTACGATATCAGTGAGAAGGAAGTAGAACTGATCAACCGCTTCTTTGCCGAGAAGAAAGTTTCGGGGAAAGCCCAAGTATTGGACGTTTCTAAAGCAGATTTAGTGCGGAAGATGCCTGCTGCTGATGTTGCTTTCATGTTTAAGATTACTGATATTCTGGACCAAGGAAAGGGACATAAGAAAACCGAAGAGATTCTGCTAGCAGTTCCCGCTCGTTACGTAGTGATTAGTTTTCCCACTTTAACCATGAGCGGCAAGCCCATGAATGCTCCCAGAAGGAAGTGGATGGAATGGCTGTGTCAGAGGTTGGGGTTGGAATATAAGATTCTTGAGTTTAGTAATGAAATTTTTTATGTGATTAAGAAGTAATTATTGCTCATCTTTATGATATAAATCTAAAAAGATTAATTTGTTCTCTTCTCGAATATAAACATACGATAACCGAAATGAACCAATATAAACTTCTCGAGTTCCTTTTCGAGTATAACGCATCGGTTTTCCAGTCTCTGGATTCTCAATGATTTTATGGATCTGTTTCTTTATCCTTTCTTGCTCAGCATTATTCTTAATTTTACATAGAACAGAAATGAATTGTGGCGATTTGTCTATCGTTAGCATTTTTCCAGTTCCTTAAGAAAATCCTCCACAGAACTAGATTCAAACTCTCCTCGTTCATAACTTTTCCAAGCTTCTTCAGTTCTTCTAGCGAATTCAAGATCGTCCTTGATATTTTTATCAAAATCTTTGACGCTTTTAAGAATAATTTGTTTTCCGTTTTTGATTACCACAAACTTTTCTCCTTCTTCAAAATCGTCCCTCATTTCTCGAGGTATGACTATCTGCCCTTTAGAACTCATGGTAGTTATTTCCAATTCAGCCATATTTTATCACATGTAAGACAAATCTTACCTTCTATTTAAATCTTTCGCTGAAAAGGATTAAATTAATATATCTTGAACCAAAATTACTCCTTAATGGGGCTGTAGTCTAGCTTGGTAGGATTGGCGGTTCGGGTGCTTATCGCAGAAAAGCCGCCAGGCCGGGGTTCAAATGGCAGAAATGTCTTGAAAGTCCTCGCAGCCCCATTCATATTACATGAAAACAACTATTTCCATAAGCAAAGAATTGAAGAAAGAACTTTCTAAAAGAAAACTTGACACAAAAGACACTTATGAAGGAGTCATTTGGGATTTAATAGAAAGTACTCTAACCATTAACGCAAAAACGAAGAAAGAAATAGAAAAATCAAGATTAATGATAAAAGCAGGTAAATTTTATACTTCGGAAGAAGTTAAGAACAAATTAGGTTTAACTTAGTTCATTCTTCCAACTTAAAATTCTTCAATTCCCCTTCCTTCTCCTCCATTCTGGCAGAATTAACATCTATTTTCGAATTCATTTTATTCTGAATTAACC
>JBBSWE010000094.1:0-5753 GCA_038046445.1 Nanobdellota archaeon
GCATTGGCTGAAATACTCAATAAACTGGTATTTGTCAAAAACGCAAAAGTTTAGGGCTTAGAATCTTTATATCTTATCTTTTTCGAATTTAAAAAGGATCGGATTGATAACCAATATTATCTTCCCATCTCAAATACCGAACCCATTTCTAAAGAGAAATGCGATGAAAGGTTAAGAACAGCCCAAAGGTTCAATTTAGAATTAAGAGCTTTTTCGGAAAAAATAAAATTAGAAGATATTAAAAATCTTCAAAAGAAATTTGAAAAATTAATTGAATAAAATAAAAAAATTAATCCGTATCGGCAGTAGCAAAATTTGCTCTAGCCCGATGGATCTTCGCAAATTGGGGAACCGCTACAACATAATCTTCTCCAAATCCAGCAATATCTCCGTCGATAGCTTCACAAGTTTTTCTTAATTTACCGATGGCTCTTTTCAGTTCGATCAAATCTTTTTCTTTCAACGGCCGGATATTGATCAAAGCGATAGTGGAACCTTCTCTCAGAACATCCAAAATTTCTTTAATGTCTTCAAACTCTTCCATCACGAACGGTCGTACTAACACTCTAGACTTGTCTTCCCGTGCTGCATCGCCTACTTCCGGATAAGATTCAGCATCCGTTCCTCCTTCACCAGAAGACTTCGCAAATTTTTCCCTTAAGCTTAAAAAAAAGTCTTTCATTTTCTCTCCCTCTTTATTCTTTGATTGTTATCTTAATTTTGTAGTTTGTTAAGACTAGTGCTTCTATATAAAGGTTTTCATTCTCTAGTCTATCCTTTACGAAGGATATATCTCTGGGATGTAAAGAATGAACCGAGTTTTAACCTACTTCTCTCCCAGATGGAATACCCCGGAATAAGCTTTGCCTTTTCGGCCTTTATGTCGAGCGAACTCTGCTGCCGCTCGAGGTAAGCTTAAGCCGCCTAAAATGTTCAATTTAGCCCTCAGTCGGTACACCATCACCCGATGCTCTTTAGCTTCCAAATCGTTCAAAACCCAGCTCAATTTGGTCCCTTCCCGCACATGGCTAATTTTATGAGGATGAGTTGATTCCATTCCTCCTTCTTTTTCGGCGGTTTTATGTAAAGTAGCGTAAGCCGGGATCACGTCTAACACCTGAACATCCTTCACTGGATATTTAGAATGGTTCTTGACTTCAATCATCACTTTTACTTCCGATAAAGCTCCTTCGGCATCTTTTTTACTGGACACAGCCGTTTTTTTCACCGTTAACGGAGTACGCACATAAAGATAAAACACCAATATCGCTACCAAAACTAGTCCCAAGTAGAATAATATTCTATAGTTAGTTACAGAATAAACAAAAGTGCTCCCTCCTGGATTTAAAGTGGAAGACCAAGTTAAGTAGCGTTGACCTTCTTCTTTTTTGATTTCTGGATCTCCTTGCGTCAATAAGCCTTCAAAAAAAGTAGTAGGATATTTTACTTCTTGGGTATTCTGCACATTACCTTCATTCTTAACGGCGAAACGGCGGAAATATTTTAAAAAGATAGGATCACTTTCCACTTCCAAAACTGTAAATCCGGGAATCATGGTCATTACTTCCGTCTGCTGTGCTACCGTCTTAAAAGCTTCTCCATAACGTTCAAAGTTAAATTTTAAAGTGTAAGTTTTGGGCTGCTGATATTTATTGGGGGTAAGAGTTATTTCCACTTCTTTTCTTCCCAAAGGTTCTAAAGCTACAGCTACAATCTTATTAAATTCCGGAACTTCTTCATTTTCCACTCTAATGATTAAGTTGCTCAAGTTCAAAGCATTTTTATTTTCTAAAGATAATTTGATAGAAACCGGCTCTGGAGGATTGATTTTTTCTGGTACGGTAATGGTAGGCTTAATTAAAGGGGCATAAGTTGGCGGCTGCGCCGAACCTAAATATATTTTCATCTTATTTTCAAAGGTCTCCCCGCGATCTCCCTCGACAGAAACGGAAACGTAATAAATCCCCGGCTGAAGAACTTTAAGTAGGCTGGCTACCATCTGTACATTATAACTTTCTCCCGGTTTAAGAATGACCACCTTGTCTTTTAAAGGAAAGGGTTCGACGTTCCACTGCGATTCTAAAGAGAAGATCTGATATTTCTGTTCTAATTCATTATTATTAGTTATCTTTAAATTAAAATAAGCTTTATCTCGAGGAGTGATTTGATTAGCTACCGGAGTCAAAACCATTTCCGCGCAAACTCCCACCATTAGCAGTAAAAATATCGTTAAAGATACCCATAAAAAAGATTTCCTCACTTTCTCCACCTCTGTTTTTTGATTGATTATATGGAATTATAGACTATTATTCTTAAGAGAGTAAACTTCTAACTACTATTTAAAGTCTTCGATTTTGGGGCACTATCCAAAAAACGAGTGATAGCACCATATCCGCCTGAAAACGAGGATGGCTTTGCTATCCTGTTTTCCTCTTTGAGATGCTATTCTCGCATCTCATCCCTGAAAACCATAATTGGTTTTCGGGGCAGTGGCGATAATGGTGCTATCACTCAGAAAAAGGATAGTGCCGATTTTGGAGAAATAACTAGGGGCAGAAACCATCTGAAAAATATACCGTCGGATTAAAGAAACATTTATATACTCCTCTCTTTTAATTACCCCTTATAAAAGAGGAAAAATAATGGCAGAAGAAAGCTTGTTTAGAGGAGTGATAGGTTTCTTAGATAAGATAGGAGTATATGATATTATCCTGCCTTTTATCCTGGTCTTTACCATTGTCTTTGCTATTTTAGAAAAAACTAAAGTTCTCGGATTAGAAAAGATTGATGGAAAAGAGTACACCAAGAAAAACCTTAATTCTATTGTCGCTTTCGCGGTAGCTTTCTTGGTAATAGCCTCTACCCAGCTGGTAGCAACGATTAACCAAGTTATGGCCAATGTGGTTCTATTAATTATTCTTGCCGTATGCTTCCTGATGCTGGTGGGTGTATTCATGGGAGATAAAGAGTTCACTCTCAAAGACTATCCAGGATGGATGAAATTCTTTATGATCTTAATGTTCCTGGGCATCGTGGTTATTTTTATGAACGCCATTACTATCGGAGAAAACACCATTCTTGAAATAGTCCTTTCCATCTTTGTCTATTGGAACGAAACCTGGGCGGCCGCTATCATCTTCCTCATCGTCATTTTTGGTTTCATGTTTTATATTGTTAGAGAACCGCATCCTAAAAAAGAAGAAAAAAAGTAGAAAAATAAACAAAGCTTAATAAATCCCAACAAGATAACTATCTAAAAAGGAGGTCAATAAATATGGCAATCGATTTTTCCAATCTCGCAGGTTATTTACAAACATGGGGAGTAATGGATTTCCTGTTACCATTCTTACTGGTATTCACTATCGTGTATGCTGTACTGCAAAAAACGAAGATTGTCGGTGAAGGAAGAAAGAATTTTAACGTGATTATCGCTTTGATTATGGGTTTGCTCTTTGTAATACCCCATATTATGGGTTCATATCCTTTGGGTTATGATCCGGTACAGGTTATGAACGAATCTCTTCCCAGCATTTCCTTAGTTTCCATTGCTGCTGTTATGCTCTTATTATTAATGGGAATCTTTGGAACTAACTTTTCTCAAGCAGCTGCTCCAGTAATTGCTATCGTTGCTATTGGCTTTGTGTTTTACATCTTCGGCGCATCCTTGCATTTTTGGGATTCTCCTTCCATGGTTTTTAATTGGTGGACAGACCAAACTACAGAATTGGTTATCATCCTGTTAATCTTTGGATTAGTGGTTTGGTTTATTACTAAAGAGCCCACGGATAAGAAAGTTACGGATACCATCGGCAACATTGGCAAGGGTATCGCCAATATGTTCGAAAGAAAGTAAAATCAGACAGTTGAATAAATAAAATGGCTACGGTTTTAGATTTGGGGTTAGTAAACTACTTTAGTAACATTTATCCTGTTCTAATCGTATGGGCCATCGTTTTTGCTTTATTACAAAAAACTAAAGTCATTGGGCAATCGATGGGCATCAACGGAATTATTTCAGTAGTGATTGCTTTGATGACGCTACTTTCGCCGACATTGGTTGCTATCGTCAATTTTATGGTGCCTTGGTTTGCCATGTTGATTATCTTTATCGTGCTAGTAATGTTGGCATTCATGACCTTCGGAGCAAAAGAAGCAGACATTGCTTCGATCATAAAAAACCAAACTTTCTTGTGGATCATGATTGGAGCCTGTCTATTAATTTTTGGTGCGGCGGTGGGCAATGTTATGGGCCAGCAGCTGACGGAAGCTTCTTTCACTGACGGAACTACAGTAATTAATAATGGAAGTCTTCCGGCTAACGCTGCCGGAGAATTATCTGCAACTTCTACTGCCACTCCTAACTTCCAATCAAACATTTATGCTATTGCTACTCATCCTAAAGTATTAGGAATGGTAGTATTGTTTGCGGTAATGATTTTTGCTATTGCCTTGTTAACGAAGGGATAGGTAGTTTAAGGTTTTTGGTTATTGGCATAAAGTAACGAAAACTCGTCTGCTCGTGCCTATCCACGGGCTAAAGCCCGTGGCTTTACGGCACTCGCTTACTTTGACGAGTTTTCGGGACAGAAATTTAGCGCAATAAAACAAACAACGATTTGTTTTCTGCGCAGAAATGAAGTAGTTTCTTCATTTCTTGCGCCCTAAAGGGCAGGGCTTTACACCCAGCTAAATTTCTGTAAAATTTTAGGCAAGATTTTTTCTAATTGACAAAGGGGTTGTTCCTTACGGGAAATGTCAATCAACAAGAGGTACAGCGAAGAATTTTAAGCCAATAACCAAAAATACAGTACAAAATAAATTTATTTCTTCAATCCCTGTGTAATACTGCCCAACTGCTTCACGTTCTCCACGAATTCAGGAACGACATCTTTGAACACTTTACTTACCGCTTTCAGTTCCGTATCTACGTCCGTCATCTTGCGGTCATAATCATCCAATTTTCCCAAAACACCTTGATGTAAGAACTTGAAATCCTCTTTTAATTTATCCACGTCCCCTTGCAGTTTGGCCAGGTTTCCTTCCACTTTCTCTTTCCATTCCACAATCTTTTTTACTTCTCCTAACAACTCATCCCATTTCTCATCAATCATATTTTCAACCATTTCTTCCATTCGTTCAAAGAAAGCATCGTCGGGGCCACCGGCTGAAGGAACAGAGCCCGGCTGAGAACCAAAAGCTAGCGGCTGAGCCCCATAATTAGGAGAAAAACCACCCGAGCCAGGGGGAGGAAAAGAGCTGGACATATCTCCTGAAGAATCGGCTTCAGAAAGAGCCATAGTGATCTGCTGTGGATTATAGCCGCGTTTGCGCAATTCTTCTGCGATTAAATTATCAGTTAAACCTTGATTACGCAATTGTAACACATCATTAGTTGGAAGTTTATTTACGGGCATAAATATCACCTTTTTTCAAATTATCTAGTTAGTAGTTTTTTGGATTATTTAAACTATTTGGGCGCCACAGCAGTTTGTTTATCCGCCACTTCTTTCAAGAGGACCAGTTTAGCGTTTAAAGCTCGGTCTAAATCACGTTGAGTGACAAAATTCATCGGATTCCATAAATCCACATACTTCTTCAATACCATTAACTCTTCTATTCCCGCCGTCTGTTTTAATTCTTTGATGATCAAGTCCATCTTTTCTCCGGTTTTTTGCTGCTCGCTTTTAATGGCCAGAAGTTCTTCATTCATCATCTTCAACTCTCTTTTCATCTCCTCGGCCTTTTTTATACTG
>JBBSWE010000095.1:0-1277 GCA_038046445.1 Nanobdellota archaeon
TACAAAGGAATTAGATATTGATTCGCATACTCTTTATGATTTGGCTCAAAGTTTGAAGCCAAAGGGTTATGATATTAGAGTTGTTGATATTGAGGAAAGCAAAGTTCTTATTTTGGCTAGTGGCGATAATTTTGGTGATGATGCTATTAGCATTGATAAGGTAAACAAGCAATTCAAGATTGGAGCTATTTCTGAAGTGAGAATGGGCGCAAAACAATCGCAAATTTCTTTACTTCATTGGGGTTATAAAGAAATTTTTGAAAAAAAGGATGTGGATTGTGTTTTTGCTGTTGGCGGCTTAGTTATCGGCAAGCCGACAAGAACGCTTCTTCCCGACGCGCTCATTACTGATCCGGACGAACTTGTGGCTTATGTTGTGAAGAATTTTCCCAGATCTGATAAGTTCAAGACTCACATTATTTCTGGTAAAAATGAGCTTTCTTGGGGTAAAACTAAGGATGGTTTGGATGTCATTTCTGCTATTTGCAAGGCGCGCGATGATTTGAAGAAGGTCGCTGGCGCTGATGAGGGCGAGTTGGAAAAGAACTTCAATGTTAAGGGCGTAACTATAAAAGCAGCCGCGCATTTTGAAGATAATTCTCCAAAGAGCGTTTCTAATGGTCCTCAAAATATTGCCAATAGGCTTACCAAAGATAATAAGAGCAAGAATTCTCCATTGCCGGATATTTTGCTTGTTGGAGGGACGCATCGCCGATCTTTTTTCTTTTATAACGGAATGTATATTGTGACTCTGGCTTCTCTGCATACGCAGATGCGGCGTCAGGTTGCAAGAAAAGTTTCGGTTTATGTCGGCTGCGCGATTCTTGAACTTAATTATAATCCGGATTGGACCATTAATCTTGGCGGTGGCGGACTTAAAGTCCATCACTTTCGGCTTGATGATTATACTGTAAAGAATGACTGTTATGCCGTTGATTTGAGTAAGGCAAAGAATCTTAACGAAGAGGGAAGACAGGTTCTTGAATGGCTCAGTCGCGAGTTTGTTATTAACGCCGGAGATATTGCCCGCCGCCTTAAGAAGAGTAAGGAAACAGTTGCGGAAATTATCAAGAAACTTGTGGCTTGCGGCTATGAAATCCAATTAGGCGAGGCTACCAAAGCTTATGAATTCAAGATGGATTGGCGCAGCAAGCAATTTTCTCCCTTACCGCTTAAATCCGAAGATGTTTTTGTCTGGGCGACAAAAGAAGCCGGAATTTCTGACCCGCATTTGGGCAGTAAAGAGGATCTCCCTGAAATCTTGAAGATGGCGTATG
>JBBSWE010000096.1:0-18662 GCA_038046445.1 Nanobdellota archaeon
TTTAGAAGATTTAAAAGTAGGAGCGAGAGGGGAGACAGAAGGAAAGAAGTCTCCTTACGATTTTGTATTATGGAAATTTGAAAAGCCCGGTGAGCCTTCTTGGGATTCTCCCTGGGGTAAAGGCCGTCCGGGATGGCATATTGAATGTTCAGCGATGTCGGCTAAGTATCTGGGAGAAACGATTGATATTCATGGCGGAGGGCAAGATTTAATCTTTCCGCATCATGAAGATGAAATTGCCCAATCGGAAGCAGCTAACGATAAACCTTTTGCTCGCTTTTGGATGCATAACGGTTTTGTGACCATTAACGGAGAGAAGATGTCTAAATCTTTAAATAATTTTTATACTTTGCGCGATATTTTTAATGATTATAATCCTTTAGCGGTTCGTTATTTTTTTATTTCTACTCATTATCGCGCTCCGATTAACTTTACTTTGGAAGCGCTGCAAGGAGCTAAGAATTCTTTGGACCGCTTGCAGCAGGCATATTTTGAAGTATTAGATACGAAAAAATTTGGTGATAAAATAATCTTGATTGACCATTTCCGCTTCGAGCTAGAAAAAGCTTTAGATGACGATTTAAACATCTCTGTCGCTTTAGCCGTAGTGTTTGAATTTGTGAATGAAGTGTATAAGAATAAAGATCAATTACATTCTGAGAATCATAAAGAAGTGATTGATTTCTTCAAAGAGATTGATGAGATTTTGGGAGTGTTGAAACATACTCGAGAGAGTATTCCGGAAGTGATAAGGGTTCTGGCAGAGAAACGTGAATTGGCTAGAAAGAATAAAGAATGGAAGAAATCAGATGAATTGAGAGATAAGATTACTTCTTTAGGATACGCTGTTTCTGATGGTAAAGAGGGGTATAAGGTTAGTAAGATTTGACCAAGAATATTCTCCTGTCTGTTTGCCCAAATAATATTATTTTAGCAGAAAAGCTTATATATAATTACATATATCTTAGTTACAAGTTGATAAATATTGGTTACTAAAATGTCACAAATATTACAAGAAGAAAAACCCGAACATAGTCCGACCTTGAACACTGTTTTGATGGTAGAAAGTGTTTTGAGGAATATGAAAGAGAGTGTTATAACTATCGCTGAACTCAAGCGGGAACTACCGCGTCAGGTGAATCATAACACTCTTCGGACTATTCTGGAATATCTAGAAATGAGTAATAAAATTTTAGTAACCATGAAGGGTATTACTTGGATTTATAATCAGAATCCTAATCTGAAGAAAGCGATTGCTCGGGGATTAGAAGTATGAAGATAATTCGAGTGGTTCTTTCTCCGGAAGCGGAAGAAGTATATTATTATCTTAACGAAAAAGCACCAACTTCCAAAGTGGAGCAATCTATTCTAAATGCCGTTAACAAAAAGATAGAGTTGATAAAAGCAAATCCTCATTATGGAGATCCGATTGCTAAAAGATTAATCCCGGGAGAGTATGTTCAAAAATATGGCGTTACTAATTTATTTAGAGTTGAGCTTCCTGATTTCTGGAGGATGATGTATACCTTAACCGAGGGAGAGAGTAAGATAGAAATAGTCGCTTTTGTTCTGGATGTTGTTAATCACAAAGATTACGATAAGAAGTTTGGATATTAATCAACAACAAAATAAAAAAACAAAAAAAGAAACTTATTTCTTCTTAGGAGCAACTCCTCCCATAATCTTAAACATAGTGGTTCCACACTTAGGACAGGTACCTTTCATCGCTCTTCTCAATGTGCCGCCTTTACCTTTCATAGAAACTTCTTTGCCGTCTTTCATCTCTCTCTTAGACTTGCACTTCACACAATAACCGTCTACCATATTAAACACCTCTTTGCTTTAATTTTAAATCTTAAGAGCATTATCCAGCTCCCCTCAATTAAGCTTAAAATGTGCGGGTAGAATATAAAGGTTTCTACCCTTTAAGCTAAATAGGTCTATTTTACCAGACCTATTTTGAGCTTAAATCGTTCGCTTTCGAAAGAAGTCTCTCCTTTAAACTTAAGCTTTTTAACTTTAGTGACGGCTTTCAAATCCGCTTCAATTTTCTCGAGTTTCTTTTGGAAATTAGAAATATCGCTTATAATGGTCATCTCTTGCAGCTCATCTTTCATGGACATCTTGTTTTCAGACTTAAATTTCCGGACCACGTTAATAATATCTACTCCTACATCGCCAATCTCTTCGGCGGTGTCGTCAATGAGTTTAGCGTTTAATTCCGGCCATTCTGAAAGGTGGATACTAGCAAGATTCTCTTTCTGGGCAAAGTATAATTGGTAAATCTCTTCAGTGATGTGAGGCATGATCGGAGCCATCATCTTTAACACGCTGAGGATTCCCGAATACACGCCCAGTTGAGCACTTTCTCGTTCTTTTATTCCGTGTACTTGTGGATTATACAGACGTTCTTTCACTATTTCCATATATTGATCACAGAAAGTGTGCCAGAAGAATTTTTCCACTTCTGCTTTGGATTTAGAATATTCGTATCCTTCAAAGCTAAGGGTACTTTCTTTAATTAAACGTTGCAACTTGCTCAAGAGCCATTTATCGAACATTTCGGTTGGTTTCTGCTTATTGTGGGGGGTATAATCTTCCAAATGCATTAAACCAAATTTAGAAGCGTTCCAGAGCTTATTGATGAATTTCTGTCCGGTAACCAGATCTTTTTCTAGATAAGGTAAATCATCTCCTAAATTGCTTCCGCCCGCCCAGAATCTTAATCCGTCCGCAGAATATTTTTGGATTACTTCTTGAGGAGCAACTACGTTCCCTTTACTTTTAGACATCTTCTCTCCTTTGGGATCTAAAACGTAACCGGAAACCATAATATTTTTCCAAGGAATGCTGTTATGTTGATAATGAGATTTAACAATGGTGTAAAAAGCCCAAGTGCGGATAATATCGTGTGCTTGCGGCCTTAAATCCAAAGGAAACAGTTTTTCAAACTTCAATTCTTTTTTATTCTTATCTTTAATCCAATTAGAGATGATTTGGGGAGTAACACTACTGGTGGCCCAAGTGTCCATTACATCTACTTCTGGAACAACATCTTCTTTTTTATGTCCCGCCGGAAGTTTCTTTGGGAAATCTTTTAGAGGATCTACGGGTAGTTGTGCTTCTTCGGCTAAGATTACTTCTCCGGTCTTCTTACTGTACCAAAGCGGGAAAGGAACGCCAAAATGTCGTTGTCGGCTAATGCACCAATCCCAGTTCAGGTTTTCTACCCAATGATCATATCTTACTTTCATATGTTCGGGATACCAAGTAATCTCATTGGCGCGATCTTTTAACGCTTGTTTATGATCCAAGACGTTAATGAACCATTGTTCGGTGGCGAGAAACTCGATCGGTGTGCCACATCTTTCATGCACATTTAAAGCGTGTTTGATTTTGTTTTGTTTGGTGACGAGGTTTGATTCTTTTAATTTTTCAATTATCTTTTCCCTAGCTTCTTTAATCTTTAATCCGCTAAACTCTTTTGCGGCTTCGTTCATCTTGCCATCCTTAGTAAGAGAATTGATGGGGTTTAACTTGAATCTTTTAATAGCATCGGCATCAAAGCGGTCTCCGTAGGAGCAAATCATCAGTACGCCGGTTCCTTTCTCGGGATTAGCTGATTCGTCGGCTAGGATGGGAACGGCTTGATGGAATAACGGTACAATAGCGTGCTTTCCAATTAATTTTTTGTAACGAGCATCTTCTGGATGGACAAATACGGCGACGCAGGCGGGAAGAAGTTCTGGTCTGGTAGTAGCAATCTCTAAATTTTGATGAGTCTCTTTTACTTTAAAAGTTAAAAAGTTGAAAAAAGAATCTTCTTCGGCATCATCCAATTCCGCTTGAGCAATCGCTGTCTGACACTGCCAGCACCACATACTGGCTTCTTTTCTTTTATAGATCAATCCTTTTTTATAAAGTTCTAAAAAGGAAGCTTGGGAAGTATGGACACAATAAGGATCGATGGTAGAATAAGTGCTTTTGAAATCGCAGCTCATGCCAATATTAATCCAATCTTGCACAAAATCGGGTTTGATTTCTTTAACCGTGTCGTTACATAGTTTAATGTATTCTTGTCTTTCAAAATCTCGCGAACGAACTTTTTTTAGTTTTTCTACTAACTTATCCGTGGGTAAGCCGTTATCATCGGTTCCAAAAGGGTAATAAACATTAAATCCGCGCATCTTTTTATAGCGGGCGATGAAATCTTCTTGGGTATAACTGAAAGCATGTCCGATATGCATCTTTCCGGAAACGGTAGGTGGAGGAGTATCGATAGAATAAATAGGTCTTTTGTCTTTTGGATTAAAAGTAAAGATGTCTTTCTCTTTCCAGTACTTCTGCCATTTTGGTTCAGCTATCTTTGAATCGTAATTCTGCGGAAGTTCCATATGCGAGAAGGAATAGGGGTGGATTTAAAAAGTTAATTACTAATTTAGCTCTTCCTCTCTACCGGAAGATACAAATTAAAGAAACTTCTTCCTCTGTCGGTCTCTGCAGTACAAAAACCATGTAAATGATCACAAACGTATTCTACTAAGGATAATCCTAGTCCCGTTCCAGTCTTTTTGGTGGTGAATCGAGGTTGAAAGATTTGTCCAGAAACAAGGATTTCTTCAGGGATTCCTCCAGCGTAATCCCCAATGCAAACTTTTACAAACGGATCTTGAGAAGTATATCCGTTCTTGTTTCTTCCAAAGGAAGACAATTCCGCTGTAGTGAACGTCAATTCTTTTGCTTTTATCTCTATGGAAATACTTCTCTTGTCGCCATATACTTCTATTGCATTTTGAGCAAAATTAAATAATTGCATGTATAGGACATCGGGATTATTATTTACAATTCCCACTTCTGGAGAAGAAAAACCGATGATCATATGGCGATCTTCTTCTTCTAATTTTCTTCTTCTTGTTTCTAAAAGCGCATACAATTCTTCTAGTAACGGAATAAGTCTAACTCTCTGGTTTGGATTTTGGTTGGCTTTAAGTGAATCTACTGCTCTGGTTATCCTCTCGGAATGAACCTGAAGATAAGAATCGCTTGAATTCGTGCAAGCCATTTGCAGATTAGCTACATCATGTTTAATATGGCTCTCGATTAATTGAATCTCATCGGGAGTAGGATGTTGAATATCTCTCGGAACGACAGTATATCTAATCATAAAGAAGCGTTTTTAAGCAGAATATATAAATGTTTCTTACTAAATAGTGATTACTCATTCAGCTTATTGCCTTGAGCTTTAGATTCTTCCCAAGCAGCCGTAGTAATTTGAATGAATTCCGCATTCTGCTGCATTTCCCAAATGTTACGCGCACCGCAATAAGAAATGGCACTTTGCAATCCTTTTACTAAAGAATGAATCACATCTTCTACCGGCCCTTTGTAATCAACAAGAATAGAAACTCCTTCTACAAAAAGGTCTAATCGATCTTTAACTATCTTTCCATCATATTTCTCTTTTCTTTCGTGTCCAGAATCATAAGACGCGCTGCCCATATATCTCTTGTAACGTTTCCCATCTTTCATTAAGATAATTCCTGGAGCTTCAGCTGTTCCCGCAAATAAGGTTCCGGAGAAAATGGAACTGGCACCAGCGGCAATAGCTTTAGCTACATCGCCAGGAGTTTTCAAACCGCCGTCAGCACAGACCGGAATACCATACTTCTTAGCCACTTCCACTACGTCCATTACGGCAGTTAATTGCGGTACGCCACTTCCAGCAATAATTCTGGTAGTGCACACTGGAGAAGGTCCGATTCCGACTTTCAATCCGTCTGCTCCGGCGCGAATAAGGTCTTCTGCCGCTTGGGCCGTAGCAATGTTTCCGGCCATCACATCCATTTTTGGGAAATTAACTTTTAATTCCTTCAATCTTTGAATGGCTAAGTCAGAATGACAATGAGCAATATCTAATATGATTACGTCTGCTCCCGCTTCGATCATAGCTTTAGCACGTTCTAAGGTATCCTTTACACCAACTGCTGCGCCTACCCGTAATCTTCCCTTTTCATCACGGGTAGCGTGAGGCCAATATTCCAATTTTTTAATATCCTGGGTGGTGATTAAACCTTTCACCTGCCCATTTTCCAATAAAGGAAGCTTTTCAATACGATGTTGGTGTAAAATCTCTTTAGCTTTTTCCATGGGAATGCCGTATTCTGCTACTACTAATTTCTCTTTAGGAGTCATCACTTCCGAAATCTTTTTAGTTTTATCATCTTCGAAAAGGTAATCGCGGTGGGTAAATATTCCCACCAGTTCTCCTTCATGATTTTTAATCAATAAACTAGTAACTCCAGATTGCTGCATAAAATCTACTGCTTCTTGTAAAGTACAATCGTGGTTGACAGAAACCGGGTGATCAATGATAAAGGAAGTGCTGCGTTTGACTTTCCGGATTTCTTCTACTTGCTCTTCAATCGTACCAAACTGATGGACCACTCCTAAACCGCCTTCTCTGGCCATAGAGATAGCCATCTTATGTTCAGTCACGGTAGCCATATTGGCGGAGACTAAAGGAATCTTAAGGTTAATGTTTCTGGTGAATTTGGAAGCAGTATCCGCCTCACTTCTACTGTTTAAAGGAGTGCGTTTAGGTACTAAAAGAACATCGTTGTAGGTTAAGCCAAGTCTAATTTGTTTCATGACTTAAGATTTACATCAAGAAGGGGTTTAAATAGATTTGGATAGTGGAGTAGTTAATTCTTACTTTATCCACTCTTCTTTCTTTAATTTCAGGATATACTCTTCTTTTCCTTCGTCTAATCCTTTCTTAACCGTTCTAAAGCCCAATCCTTGATATAATTTTATGGCGGGATGATTGTCTTTGTATACGCTCAGATTGATAATGGGAAGGTTTAAGGTTCTGAAGGCATAGTCCAAGAGCAAATTCATCGCTTCTCGACCTTTTCCCTTACCAAAATTCTTTCCAATCAGTATGGCCGTTTCCGGACCATTGTTATCATACTCCTCTACTCCGTAGCGTAGGTTAATGTCTCCAATTGGTTCATCAGTCTCGGCGTCAAAAATGCAGAAAGTAATATTCTGGTGGTCATTTCTCCATTCTTCGTGTAGTTCTATTACTTCTTCCAAATTCAATTCTTGACTTCCCGTGCCTATTTTTACTCTTTCTTGATTCAGCCAAGAGAGATATTCTTGATAGAATTCCTGCGTATTCGGAACAGGTCCCAGGTATACTTTCTCTCCGCGAAGAGTAGGCAAATCTTTCATGTATTTTTAATTAGCCAAATCTTTAAAAAGCTTCTCTACTCCAAATAGAATATGTCTCTTTATAGCATAAAGTATGCTCCGCAGAACTCTTCGGAAGTAGTGGGACAAGCTTTAGCTCTTCCGCTACTAAAAGATTTCATCTACAACTATAAGAAGCAGAAAAAGAAAGCGGCTTTGATTTACGGACCGGTGGGCTGCGGCAAGACTTGTTCTATTTATGCTCTGGCTAAAGAATTAAAATATGATATTTTAGAGATTAACTCTTCAGATATTCGTAATGAAGCCAATATGAGTTCCTTTTTGGGCAGCGCTTTGGGACAGCAATCTTTGTTCTTTACTCCTAAAATTGTTTTGATCGATGAGATTGATAATATTTCCGGAACCCATGACCGTGGCTGTATTCCGGCGTTAGTGCGGGCGTTAGAAAAGTCTTCTTTTCCGGTTATTTTAACGGCTAATGATCCTTTTGATTCCAAATTTTCGGCATTAAGGAAAGCCTGCCAGATGATTGAATTTGGGAAATTGAATTATAAGATTATTTCTCAAATCCTGATTGAAATCTGTGCTAAGGAAAGAATTAAGTTTGAAGAGAAAGCGGTAGCTAGTCTAGCGCGGAAAGTGGACGGAGATTTACGCGGAGCATTGATTGATCTACAGATTTGTGCCGCTAAAGAGAGTAAGTTTACTTACAATGATTTACAAACTTTATCCGACCGGAAGAGAACTGAATCCATCTTACATGCTTTAATGTTGATCTTCAAATCTTCTACGGTAGAGAATGCTCTTTCGGCGTTAGAAGAGACGGACACAGATTTAAATGAGGTGTTTTTGTGGATAGATGAAAATTTACCTAAAGAATATCTCGATCCAGCTTCTCTTGCCCGCGCATACGAACATCTTTCTCGTGCCGATGTTTTCAATCGCCGGATTAAACGCTGGCAGCACTGGAGATTCTTAGTGTATATTTATAATTTCTTAACCGCAGGAATTTCTTCTGCCAAGGATAAGAAGAATCCGGAATTTGTACAATATACTCCCACCATGCGCGTACTTAAAATTTGGCAAGCGAATCAGAAATGGGCCAAAAGAAAAGAGATTGCCGAGAAACTAGCTGCCAAAACACATACTTCGGTTAAAGAAGCAGTGCAACAAGTTTGTTATTTTCAAAGTATCATCAAGCAAGGTGGTGGAGAAGGAATTATCAAAGAGTTAGAGCTGACGGAAGAAGAAGTGGAATGGATGATGAAGTAGTTTTGTTAAGTATTTGTTTAGATCGGCGCGGTCAATTTTGCCAGTTGAGCTAAGTGATTGCTTGCAAGAAAATTAAGTTACTCTTTCTTAAATAATTTATTGGCCAGAAAGAGGCGAAACTGGCGACCGCCGAATGCTAAACAAATACAAATTAGTATTTACATCACATCTTTCTTCCAATAAATCTCTAAGAATGCTCCTTTATCCAATTTCTTAGTTGTGGTAATGGAAAAACTCTTCTTGCATACCAAAAACGGATGGTATTTTTCTAAAGCAATTTCAACATCGGCAATAGTAATATCCTTAGCAGGTTTAGGAATACTCTTCAGTAATTTATTTTTGAAAGAAGGATAGGGGCCGAGAATTTCTATCTCTTCTCTTCTCCCTTCATAATGGATTTTTGCTTCTTTAAAAGAAGATAATCTGATCTTGAATGTTTCCATTTCTTTTAATGGTTCAGATTGCTTGTGCAGTTTTTTTATTAGTTTTAATTCTTCTTTAGATAAATCTAAATTAGTTGATTCTAAGATTTTTTGGGTTAGTTGGTTAATCTGCAAGAAAGCTTGCGATGGAGTTTGTTCTGAACTGAATTCTAGACTTTCCGCTCTAAGCAACGGAGTAATTTCAGAAAAGTTTAGCGGTTCGAAATTATTGCGGTAGCTTCTTTCTACCATTACCCAGAATTGTTGTAGATCTTCTTTCTTCAACCATAACTTCTTGGGATTAAGACCTTTCTCCTTAATCTCTTCCAAGTATATCTTGGGAATGAAGGCATAGACAAAAGTACCGTCAATATAACACTTCCAATAGTTTTGCACATACTTCTTCACTTCTTTCTTCATAAGGGTGTTTTGAGAGAGGGAGAATATAAAGTTATTGGGGTTATCTGTTCGTCATTTCGGGTTTTTTCAACTCGAACTTTTCTTGTAAGTCTTGTGCTATTTCTTCAATAGAATTTTCAGATACTATTCTGGCACTGAATCGGAACTGGCCGATATTTGGGCAATACATACCTGCAACACCATATTTGATATTGAATACTATTGTGGCATTATTATAATGGTATACTCTTAAAGTAGACCGGTAATCTGTAAAGCGACAGGCAATATTTTCATCTACTAAATCTACTACTTTTTTTTCTAAGAGATAAGTATCAATTTTTCTTAATTCTTCGGCAAGCTGCCTAAGTTCTTGCATTTTTCTTTTAGAACATTCTTCCTCGCTTAATCGCTCGCCAGAAAGTGGTTTATACTCTCCAATTATTCTTGTAAGGGTTATGTCGTTCATTTTATTCTCCCGGACAATAGAACGGAACCTTCTTTTTTGGATGAAAAACACAACCTATTCTTTTTTCCAAGTCATAGAGTACGGATTCTTTCACTTTTATACGGTCACTAATTTCTTTTCTTTCTTGTTCACTGCGGTCCATGCCTTTCGGTAAATAAAAATATCCCCCTCCGGCAGAGAACTGCATTCCTTCTACTATATAAATTTCACTTTTGGCATGAGTTAAGGCAGATTCTACTGCTTTTTCAATTTCAATTATTCTTTCAGCACATTCCTGTTGTTTATTTTGGATGAATTTATGAAAACCGTAATCTACTCCAAATCCTACAGAAGTTATGAAAGCGGTGGCTAATAATATTCGATATATTTTTCTCATTTTGTTTACCTCGCTCCGTTTAATTTATCTTTTCTAACCAGTAGTAACCATAATTAAGATATAAAATTAACGGTAAACCTTTACTTAAAAAACACAATATTTATATATAAAATTATAAATATGAGTAAAATATGCTTAAATTAAACAAAAAAGACCATCATGTCCTTTTTGAATTAGATCGAGATTCTCGGCAATCAATAAGTAAGCTAGCAAAGAAGACCAGATTAAGCAGAGATGTGGTTGGATATCGGATTAAACAATTGGAAAAATCAGGAATCATCCAGAAGTACATTACTATCGTGGATTTTACTAAGTTCTTTACTTATATCACTCGGCTTTATTTGAAATTACAAAATACCACGCCCGAGATCGAACAGCAGATGGTGGATTATTTTATTCAGCAGAAAAATAATCTTACTGTATTCAAGACCGATGGACATTATGATCTAGCTGTGGGATTTCTAGTCAAAGATTTGCATCAATATCAGTTGATGTGGGAACAGTTTTTGATTCGATTTAAGAATTATATCCAAGAAAAGAACTTTTCTATTTTTCTCGATTTCATACATTACCCCCGAAACTATCTGGTGGAGAGCAAACTTCGTGATTTTTCCTCGCTCTCCACTGGTAGCTTCTCTCCTTTTTCTTTAGATGAGAAAGATGTTCAATTGTTAAAGTTGATTAAAGAAGATGCGCGAATCTCTTTGTTAGATCTAGCAAAAAAATTGAACATGACTGCTACGGGAGTAAAATACAAATTAAAAAATTTGGAGAAAAATAAAGTGATTGTGGCTTACAAGCTTCTAATAGATTCTTCTAAATTAGGGTATACTTATTATAAAATTGATTTGACCTTAGAAGATATGAATATCATTCCTTCGCTTCATCAATATATCTTACAACATCCAAATATTCTCTATCGCGATGTGGCCGTGGGCGGATCGGATTTCGAATTCGATGGAGAGTTTCCTTCACAAGAAGCTTTCTACCAATTCATGGATGAACTAAAAGCACAATTTCCAAAGAAGATTAGGCGTTATTGGTATTACAAAGCTTTGAAGATTTATCGCTTCAGCTATTTCCCGGAAGAGATTTGAAGCAAAAGATTTAAATATAAACTTGTATTTACAAGTATATACAAAGAGGTTTACGGTGGTAAGCACAGAAAATCTGATCATGAGCAAACATGCTCAAGACGAAGCGATGGACGATGGTATCTCTCGAGCGGAGATTGCTGAAGCCATCGGTCGCGGGCCCAGGATGCCGGAAGTGAATCATTTCATCACCGTTTATCGGCATTTTACCGTGGTGTATGAACTCCTATCGGACAAACGCTTTAAAGTTATAACTGTACATATAGGAAGGCCAAAGGGGTGGAAAATAAAATGAGATGCACTACTTGCAATATGGGAAATTATGAAAAGAAAAAAGTCCCTTATGTTTTCTTAGGTGAAGCTATTGGTAGTTTCGAAGCATTAGTTTGTAATCATTGCGGTGAAACCTTATTTGAATCAGCTGCTTCAGAGAAAATTGAAGCAGAAGTAAAGCGGAGAGGATTATGGGGGTTGCGGGCAAGGAGTAAAGTATCAGAAGTGGGAAATGCCTTAGACGTGAGAATTCCTAAGAGTCTGGCGCAGTTCCTTTCTCTAAAGAAAGGGAAAGAAGTGATTTTAGAACCGATTGATAAAAATAAGCTACAGATTATTATTAATTAATGGTTAAAATTGTTTTAACTATAAGAAAGATAAATATGGCAAACTTCATAGTGGAAGTATCTGATGAATTGAAGGAAGAAATGGATAAGTGTCCTAATATGAACTGGAGTCTATTAGTTCAAAAAGAAATTAGACAACACTTGAATGTTCTTAAATCAAACCAATCCTTACAAAAACCTTAATAAATCCCCTTCACAACCTACCTAAAATGGCACTTACAATAGAAGAGATGGCGGTTTTCTGTAAAAAGAAAGGTTTTGTCTTTCCTAACTCCGAAATCTATGGCGGAATGGCTGGATTTTTCGATTATGGGCCGTTAGGAGTAGAATTAAAGAATAACCTGAAACAAGCTTGGTGGAATTACCACGTCAAAAGAAGAGATGATATTGTCGGTATTGACGGAGCGATAATTGCTTCTCCTAAAGTGTGGGTAGCTTCTGGTCATGTAGGTGGATTTTCTGACATATTAGTAGAGTGTAAAAAGTGCCATGCTCGTGAACGTGCCGATGTTTTGATTGAAGATAAATTGAAGATTTCTGCCGACGGGATGAAATTAGATGAAATTGAATCCTTGATTGCTAAGAATAAGATTGTCTGCCCAAAATGTAAAGGAGAATTTGCTGAACCCAGTAAATTCAACTTAATGTTTCAAACTTATGTCGGGCCGAAGCAGAGTGAAGAAAATATTGCTTACCTTCGTCCAGAAACGGCCCAATTGATTTTTACCAATTTTAAAAATATTTTAGATACTTCTCGCGTGAAGCTACCTTTCGGTATTGCTCAAGTCGGAAAAGCTTTCCGTAACGAGATTGCTCCGCGTAACTTTTTGTTTAGGTGTCGAGAATTCGAGCAGATGGAGATCGAATATTTTGTCCATCCCGATAAACTGAAAGAATGTTCTTATGTTAATGAAGTGATGAACTGCGAATTGCTAACTTATAGCGCAGAGATGCAAGAGAAGAATCTCGAGCCCAAGAAGTATAAAGTCAAAGAATTGTTGGACAAGAAGATTGTCAAACTCTCTTGGCACGCTTACTGGCTAGCGACAGAGTATAATTTTTTTATCAATCTAGGAGTAAATCCGGAACACATCCGTATCCGACAGCATAAAAAATCAGAATTAGCACATTACGCTTCCGATTGTTGGGATTTGGAGTATAAATTCCCTTTCGGCTGGAAAGAGCTGCAAGGTATTGCCGATCGATCGGATTTTGATTTACAACAGCACATCAAACATTCTGGTAAGGATTTGAGTTGGTTTGATGAAGAGGGCAAGAAGAAAGTGGTTCCTTTTGTGATTGCTGAACCTTCTTTAGGTGTAGATAGGTCTTTCTTATTGTTCATGTTTGAATCTTATCATGATGATAAGGAACGAGGCAATATTGTGTTAAAGCTGCCAAATCCATTGACTCCCTACTATTGTGCCGTTTTTCCTTTAGTCAAGAATAAGGAAGAAGTAGCGAAGCTAGCGGAGAAAGTGTATAAGGAATTGAAGGGATGTTACACTTGTATGTATGACGAATCGGGAAGCGTGGGTCGGCGTTATGCCCGTGCGGATGAAATTGGAGTTAAATATTGCGTTACGATTGACTTTGATTCCTTAGATGATAAGGCCGTAACTATTCGTGACCGGGATACTACTAAACAGATTCGCGTGCCCATCACAGAATTGAAGAGTAAGTTGTATGAATTGTTCTTGAAATAGTTGATATTTTTTCTCTATAGTAAATTGCATGGCGTAATGTTCCAATATTAACGAGATTTACTATTACTTTGCTAGATGGTAGATTCCTAAAACAATTCCTACTACACCAATTCCGGCTATGCCGTAACCAATATATTCGCCAGAACCGCTGGAATGTTCTCCTTCAGAACTAGTTTTACTATAACTGTAAGTTGATATTAGCATACCTAAACCTCCTATTAAAACTCCTGCGCCAATAAAGCCCCATCCCAATCCCTTATCATTGCTTTTTTCCGGAGGAGCAGAAAAATTTCTCGGAGATGGTTGGTAAACTGGTTCTGATGGTGACGGACGAGAAGCGGGCGAAGGAGTGTATGCTGGTGCAGGAACTCCTTGGCACTCCGGTAGATGTTCTAATCCCGGAGGGCATCTCTGCCCGTTTGCGGCTAATAAGATTTCTTTTTCTAATTGTGAGTCAAAATGTAAATGATAAGGTGAATTCGTGGGCTGTTGTAGTAAACTAATCGGTTTGGCGTATGAAGGAGTGGAAGCAGCCATAGTCAGCGCGACCAGCGTTCCACGCACAAAATTATTTCTAAACATTCTTTCAAGCATTTTGCTTTTAAAAAGAGGCGCCACTATTTAAACTTTGTGCTTACATTAAAGTAGTAATATTTAAATAGTAGTAATATTCTTGATATTAAAAATGACTTTGCTCAATCATCTTAAGAAAACTGCAGTTGGATTAGGGTTGCTGGGAATTATGGCTGGATGCGGACCGAGTTTGCCTCCAGTTAGGGCGCATACTGACGTTTATTACCGGACAGATGTTTCTCCGCAGTTGAAGAGAAGTAATGCCTTGTATGATATTAAACAGATTCTGGTCGATGGAAATAATTGTGATGGGGCGAGTGTAGATGATCAGAAAATATATTGTACAAAAAAAAGGTATCTGACTAAATGTATCACGGTAAATAGTAATACGGGGATGTATGGTAATTACATGCCTGCTACTAGTTGTACCACCAGAGAAGCAGGATCATACTCTATCGGAATGTCTTGGGAAGAAGTTGGAACACGTACACTTACAGTTAATGGTGCTTCTCTTGAATTTGGTGGTGCATTCAATAGTATACATACTCAAGATGCGATTCAGGCAGAACAATTAAAACAATCCATAGAACAATATCTTAGATATCGGTAAACAAGAAACTTAAACAATAAAGGTATAAAAAAATGACATTAACCAACCATCTTAAGAAAACCATCGCTGGATTAGGATTGTTAGGAATTCTGGCCGGATGCGGCTCCGGCTTGCCTCCGGCAAGGGCGCATACTGATGTTTATTCTCGTGCTGATGTTTCTCCGCAGCTGAAAAGAAGCAATGCTTTATATGATATCAGAGCGATTCTGGGTGATAGTAATTGTGTGGAAGGATGGGAAGTGAGTGAACAAGGAATATATTGCGAAGGAGGGGTTAATGACCCATACACTAATAGTTATGTAAAATTAGGGGTGAGAATGTCTTGGGAAGAAGTTAAGGCTATTGGTTCACTGACTATTGATTGTGGTCATCTTGTTCGAGGAGGCAGAGGCACAGCTGGGGGATGTTCTCTTTATTTTAATTCAGCTTATTTTAGTCCAGTTTTGATACGCACCACCGACAGGAAGCAGGCAGAACAGTTAAAATATTCCATAGAACAATATCTTAGATATCGGAATGACACCCGCTTTTAGTTATATTGTTTGTTTTTTAGAAATATACTCTATGTTTTTTTCAGTGAGAAGTGGTTAAGTTTTCTGGATGAATGGAGTACAATGCTTAGTCACGGATAGAGCTTTGGGTTTTGCCTGACACACACCAGAAAGGCATTCATTTTTATCGCTACAAACATCACCATTATTTTTCTTAGGTACGCAAATGTTTTCTTTACAATAGGTAGACCTTGAAGTACAGGAATGATCTTTATCACAAGAAACTACGGCAGTTTCAGTCGAACTTGTCGAAGGAGTCGAACTCGTTGAAGGTGAACCTTTCAAAAAATCCGGTGCGATAATCCGTGCGGGATTGCTGCACAAGCAAGTATAATTGCCGGTAATTCGGCTGCCGCAATCCACCAATTTGTCTTTATCATGGGCAGCGATGCACACTTCTCCCTTACGGGTACATTCAACGTTGCAAATCATTTTTGCGTTTCCTTGGCCAATAGTAGCGCTGTTGATCATGCTTAACACGCTTTCTGAAGTAGCTTGGTTGTAAGGCAAGGCCGTCGCTTTTCCGGCAGAAGTGAGATAGCTGGCTAATAGAATCAAGACGCAGAGAGCGGAGACTACCATGACTGTAATAACTAAAGTTTCGTCCCAATAAGGTAGTATATACCCCATATACTCTTTAGACCAAAACATATATAACCCTGTTACTTTTTAGAGGTAGTAAATGGATAAATCTGAAAAAGAAATTACTTGGATTGATGCTAAACAAACAACTATAGAAAGAACATTATTGCATTCATTTGATTATAATTTAGAGCCCATAACCTTATCTTTTCCAATAGGGGGAATTACATTCAGAATACTAACCAATAATCTATTTTTTGTATCTCATGCAAAATCTCAATTTGAGACCTCCGATTATGAGACAAATAATAATTTGGTTGTATTAAATGGAATTTCTAAATCTAAACTAAAATTTCCTGAATTAGACCAGTCTCAAATAATGACTCCGCACATTGGGTTTTACGACGAAAAAAACCATTACGCGTTAACTACTGGAAAAGGATATGGGCTGTTTAAATCATTAATAATAGGTTTTGCAAGTGCAATTGCACAAGAAAAAGGTTATCATCCTGCCCATGCAAGTTTTATTGAATTAAATGGTCGAGGTATAATGTTAACGGGTAGTCATAAAGCTGGAAAAACAACATCACTTATGCATTTAATGCAAGTCTTAAAAGAGTACTCTCCTAAAATATTGACTGATGATTGGGTTTTAACCAACGAGAATGATGGTGCAGTTTTTTCTTTAGAAGATAACCTCTCATTTTCAAGAACATTTTGTGAAGAATTTTCCTATCTTAATTTAATCCCTTCATATGAAAAGAACGTCGTTGATGGTTTAAAAAAAGTATACGTTCATCCCGATGAAGTATTTGGTGAAAGTACTAAAATAAATAAATCCAAGATTAATACAATCGTTATGCTAGAGCCCGTAAATAGAACTAATTTGTTTGAATATCCTGAAAGAGAAATAGTTGTAGAATATATAATTAATGGCACATACCACATGCCTGATTGTAATCCTCGTCAAGTTCAAAGACATCGAGATTTTTGGATGGATACATTATCTAATACCCAATTTTTTTCATTTGATACAAGACATAAAATTCCTCCCTATGAATCATATATCCAGCTATGTAATGAATTAAAATGATACATTCAATAAAACCAAAGTTTGAAGTTCCTTTTAATGGAGATATGGCCTTGTTAGATGTAATTAGTGAATTAAGCGAACATATTGAGATGGTATATGGAAGAGCAGAAGATGGTTATCCACAAGGAAGAAATACAAGAAAATTAAAACCCATTTCTCTTGATGAAATTGAAAAAGTAGCTTCCTTTTTCCAAGAAAGAGGGATCAGATTTAATTACATTCTTAATGGGAACTGTCATGGTAATCATGAATTTGAACAAGTATATAGACAAAAATTTGTTTACTTTATCAAGGGAATTAAAGAAAGAGGTATTAATATTATAACACTAGGGAATCCTTTCTTGATAGAATTAGTAAAACAAGAAGTGCCTGGAATGATGATTGCCGCTTCAGTTCTTTTGGAAGTTGACAATTTAGCTAGACTTAAACAAATATCTAGAACCGGTATAGATTACATTTGTTTATCTAAAACAATCCTTAAGAATTTTGGTGCTTTGGAAAATGTTGCAGATAATATGCCTCCTAATGTTCGTCCGATACTTTTAGCTAATGACCCCTGTTTGCAGAGTTGTGCATACACTCAATATCACAATAATCTATTAAGTCATTTTTCTACTGAAGGAGGAGAATATGTTAATTATTGCCGTTTACATTGCACACAAGATTTTGCGTCAGATCCGAGAAAAGTAATCAGTGCTTCATTTATTAGACCAGAGGACATAAAAGAATATGTGTCTTTGGGGTACGAACTTTTTAAGTTATGCGACAGAAAACAAACAACCACTTGGATTTCAAATATGCTACAAGCGTATGTTTTAGGAAAATATGAGGGTAATCTTTCTGATCTTATGGCCCCTTGGAGTAATGTTAAAGGTAAATATTCATTACCACATCATATCTCGGAAGAAGAGGTATTAATGGGGGGTTTTGATAATATTAGACCTAATCTGCGTTTTTCTCCTAAAATTAATAATAGAGCAATGGATGATTATTTGAGTTTCTGGAAAGAAAATAAACCACAAGGATGTGAAAATGAGGATTGTGATGCTTGTAATTATTGTTTACATGTTGCAAAACGAGCATATACCTCTGAAGCTGGATGGAATGATACAATAATTAAGAATTTAGATGTTGCTCAAAAAACGGCAAGGAGAATTGATTCAAAATGAGTAGATTCTATTTTGAACCCTCTTCAATATGTCAATTAGCATGTAAACTTTGTCCTTCTCAAGATTTTAACTCTTCAAGAAGAGGTTTTATGGATTATAATAAATATAAACAACTAATAGAACGATCTTTATCTGAAGGTTACATGTCGAAAGGTGATGGGGTGCATCTGTACGGATTTGGCGAACCTACGCTTCACCCTTTGCTTCCTGAGATGATCCAATTGCTATTTGAAAATAATGTAACTACAAAGATAAATACTAATGGGGTAACTATGGAAAAAAAAGTATGGGAAAGACTTGCTGATTCAGGATTAACTAAATGTCTAGTGAGCCTTGATGGAGTTGGACAAGATATTTATCAGCAATATAGAATAGGAGGAAATTATGAGAATGTATTGAATAATTTAGAATATGCTTGTCAAAACTCAGCTAAAACAGAGATAGAAGTTCAAATGATTATTTTTGAGCATAATGTGCATCAAATTGACGATTTCATAAAATTAGTTAAAAATTTAGG
>JBBSWE010000097.1:0-3914 GCA_038046445.1 Nanobdellota archaeon
AACAAGCACAGAAAAGTCTTGGGAGTTATAAGTAAATGAATTTATCGTTTGCCTCGTGGGTGTTTTAGTTGTAACGTCACTTAAGAATAGTAATTTGGTCAAAACTTTTAAAAAGAAGATCATTTTATACTCTTTATGAACACTTTTACTGAGTTTATCGAATGGGTAAGAAGAACACAACCTGAGTTAGATGAAGCATGGAACAGGGCGGGAAGAACTAAGGGAACTTACAATGGCGAGGAAGGTCAGAGGGGGATTTATCATTTACTTGCGGAGGAGTTACTTAAAAAAGGATTTCAATCGGTTGTCCATCCGCGGGGAGATAATTTTCAAATATTTGTTGATAAGGATATAGAGCAGACCCTTGATTTATTAAAAGAATTAGATTATAAAATTACGAGTCAAGAAGATGGTGTTGATTCTTATTCTATGTGGAAACCTGGCTCAATAAAAACAACTTATTATAGATTAGAGCATAAACAAGGGGGAAGTTCTGTTCAGTTAGTAGTCGATCCGGCGGAATTACTTTTTTATTTTGGTTTAACGTTTGATCATCAAGGAAATACCGCGGTTGGAAGATTTACCTCTTTGGAACAGGCGAGTTATCATAAGATCTCCCCAGAACGGAATCCTAATCTTACTTTTGCTGTTCAAACAAACATTATGTTAAACCCCTATGGTGCTGGACCAATAAGAGATGATAGAGAAAGAGAGAAAATCATGGAAGATAGAATTACAGAATTAATGGAATCTATTGTTACTAAAAAAATTCCGGCATTATATCAAGCACGTGGAACTTCATGTTATTGTGTTGTTAATCTTCCTTAAGGAAATAATACACTTATTTCTCTCGTATTCTTTAAACCACTCATTCCACACGAAAACCACAGAAAATTACATTTTCTTAGTTTTGTGTTAACTCACAAAACCTTTAAAAACCATCTTCTACTCCTCCCACATATGGTCTTAGAGTGGAATTCAATCCAAGAGAAGTGGCAGAAAGCCTGGCAGGAAGCAGAGTTAGGCAAAGCGACCGTCAAGAAGAACAAAGAGAAGTTCATGATGATCTTTGCTTACCCGGGAGTTTCTGGTTACTTACACGTCGGTCATATGCGCGGTTTCTCTTACACCGATGCTATCTGTAGATACGAGCGATTGAAAGGAAAAGAAGTTCTTTATCCCGTAGGCACCCATGCTTCAGGTAATCAAGCCATCGCTTTCGCCAATAAAGTATGGAAGAATGATCCCAGTTGGATTGAATACCTAAAAAATAACGGTTGTTCAGAACAAACCATTGCTACTCTTACTGATTCCAGTACCGTAGTAAATTTTTTCAATCAGGTTTATATTGAAGATTATTGGAAGAAGTTTGGCTTCTTATGTGATTGGGACAGATTTACTTGCACTATCTACAAGGATTACGAAAAGTTCATCCAATGGCAATTCAAAAAACTGCAGCAAAAGGATCTTTTAGTGCAAAAACCGTATTTTGCTACCGCTTGCGTCAATTGTGGACCAGTAGCAGTAGACCCTTCTGAAACCGACATCTCTAAAGGGGGAACAGCGGAAAAGCAAGAATACACTTTATTGAAATTCAAGATAGAAAACGATTTCTTAATTGCCGCTACCTTACGTCCAGAAACCGTTTTTGGGCAGACTAATTTATGGATTCATCCCGAGGCCAAGTATGTTCGAATAGAAGTAGAAGGAGAAAACTGGATCGTCAGCGAAGAAGCCGCCGAAAAATTGACTCATCAGAAAGAAGATATCTTGATGAAAGATAATGTCGATCCTAAAAAGTTATTGGGCAAGTACGCCCGCGCTCCGGGAGTAGAACGAGATATTATTATCTTACCGGCAACTTTTTGCGATCCTAAAATCGGTTCCGGAATCGTTACTTGTGTTCCTAGTGATGCTCCTTACGATTATGTCGCTTTGAAATTTTTACAGGATCATCCAGAAGAATGTCGCAAATATAATCTAAACTACGAAACAATCAAAAATATTCATCTCATCCCTATCATCAAAACCGAAGGTTACGGAGATTTTCCGGCGAAAGAAATCGTACAGAAGATGGGCATTCATTCTTTAGACGATCCGAAATTAGAAGAAGCAACTAAAGAAGTTTACAAAACTGGATTTCATACTGGCATTATGCGTGAAACAGCACAAGAGTATTCTGGTAAGAAAGTAGAAGAAGCCAAAGAAATGATGAAAGCTAGATTGATTGAGGAAGGTAAGGCCGATATCATGCATGATTTGACGGAAGAAGTAATTTGCCGCTGCGGCGGAAAAGTTATCATCAAAAAGATTGACGATCAATGGTTTATCAAATATTCTGATTCGGAATTGAAAGAGCGCAGTAAAGAACAAGCGAAGGAAATGAACATCTATCCGAAAGAATATCACGATAACATTGCCGGAGTATTAGATTGGTTTGGCGATCGGGCTTGTGCTCGCTTAGGAAATTGGCTCGGTAGTAAATTACCTTTCGATCCTAAATGGACTATCGAACCCATCAGCGATTCTACTCTTTATCCGGCTTATTATATCGTTTCCAAATGGGTAAATAACAAAACAATTAAAACTGAAGAGTTGACGGAAGATTTTTTTGATTATGTCTTTTTAGGTAAAGGAGCAGGAAAGTCTACTTGGAAACCAATCAAAGAAGAGTTTGATTATTTCTATCCTTTAGATCTTAATCTTGGTGGTAAGGAACATAAAACCGTACACTTTCCAGTATTCTTAATGAATCATGTGGCTATCCTTCCGGAACAGAAATGGCCCTTAGGCATTTTCGTGAACTGGTGGGTTACCGGAAGCGGAAGTAAAATTTCAAAAAGTAAAGGCGGTGCTGAACCTATTCCTCGAGCGATGGAAAAGTTTGGGGTAGATGCCATGCGTTTGTATTATGCGCATATAGGTTCTCCGCATGTAGACGTGGTCTGGACTGAAGAAACTGTTTCTAATTATAAGAGTGCCCTAGAAAGAATTTATGTTTTGTGTGAACAATTGAAAGAATTGAATGGAAAACACGCTAAATCTATTGATCATTGGTTACTATCTAAAGTACATGGACATTTGAAACACATTAATGCCGCGATGAAAAGTTATGATCTGCGTGAATTGGCTTCTACCGTATACTTTGGTATTTACGATGATTTACGTTGGTATGTACGTAGAGGTGGTAATGATGCCAAGACCTTGAAAGAAGTATTAAGCTTGTGGTGCAAAGTGATGAATCCTATTACGCCTCATTTAAGTGAAGAATTGAATTTTTTGGGCGGATATCTGGAAGGTTTAGTTTCTGCTTCAGAATGGCCAGAAGTGGACGAGACTAAAATTCAGCTAAAGGCAGAAGCAGGAGAAGAGTTAGTTAAAAACACGACGGAAGGAATGCGTAACGTGTTGAAATTGGCCAAGATTGAAACTCCACAGAAGTTCACTTTATTTGTAGCTGAACCTTGGTTGTATCCTTTGTTTGAAATTGTTTCTTCCGAGATTAAAGTAACACACAATTTGGGAGAAATCATGCGCAAAGTACTAGCCGTTCCGGATTTAGAATCTCGCGGTAAGGATATTAGCAAGATTGTTCCTGGATTGTTAAAAGATGTTTCTAAAGTTCCTCGATTGGTTACTTCTCCCAGCGAAGAAGCGAAAGTGATGAAAGAGGCTAAGGAGTATTTAGAGAAAGAGTTTGGCTGTAAGGTAGAAGTGGTATTGGCTGAAGAGAGCGAGAATCCTAAGGCTAAGTCCGCTCTGCCCGGGAAGCTGGGGATATTGGTGGAATAGATTTAAACTAAATCAATCATTCCCAAATTAGAAATGATTTCGGTGATTTCACCAACTTCATCTAAACGCCAGCAATTCCCAATTTAGATTAAATTAGCTTAAAATAACTGTTTTTGAAATAA
>JBBSWE010000098.1:0-1347 GCA_038046445.1 Nanobdellota archaeon
AGAAAGAAATTAAAATGTGAACTCAGTTTTTAGCGACCGAAGGGAGCTTTCTTGTTTAAACACGAAAATTTAGTTGGAATTATTGATTTTGAAGAGGCGTGTAATTATTATCTCATATTCGATTTAGGAATGTGTGTTGTCGGAACTTGTATAGATGACAAAAGTGTTTCTCTTGATAAAACTAAAAGTTTACTGGCAGGTTATGAAAGCGTTAGGAAATTGGAAGAGATAGAACGCGAAATGTTACCTCTATTTTCAGAATATGCCGCTGTTGCTACTTCATTTTGGAGATTTCGACATCATTTTATTACTAATCCGCAATCCCATAAAGAAAATTATTTGGAAATGGCGGTAATAGCAAATGACATACACGAAAAAAGTTTTAATTTTCGTAATCTTTATCCTTGAGAATATTTAAAATATCTTCCTTTATCTCTTTAGTTCTGGCAATCAATAAAGTTTGTTTCTTTTTTGGATTAAAGGTTACCTTTTCTCCTTTTAGGGTGGAAACATATCCTCCGGCTCTTTCTACAATTATTGCGGCACCAAATTCATTAAAGGTTTCAGCTCTTACTTCTATGTATGCATCATAATTTCCCGTAAGTATCTTTACTGCTTGTAGTTGTCCGCCAAAGTTGTAAAGATAATATTTTTTCTCCGTTAAATTTATCAATTGATAAAGGCGTTCCAAGCGTAGCTTATACGGCGCCCAGCCTAAAATAATATTTCTGCCCTCCACTTTTCCAGGAACTTTAATACTAATCCCATTTTTATAAGCTTTATTCTTATCACAATAATAAATGTCTAAAGTGGAAATATCACCAATGAAAGCGTACTCTGGAAAGCCATCAATTAAAACAATTAAAGCCACGCTACAAAAGCTGATTTCTCCTCTTAAGAATAAGTGGCTGTTATCTAATGGATCTAAGATTAAAATAACCTTTGGATCTCCACCATTAATTTTCATGACTTTTTCTTCTTCTTCGGAGAATAGATTGCATTTTACTTTATTTTCAGTCAAGTATTTAATAATAGCTTGATTAGAAACTAAATCGGCACTGGTTTGAATATTAATTTCACTATTTAATGCTTTAACTTCTTTCAATTCTTTTAAGGCTTTAATCGCTGTTCCTATACAGTTTAAACCTATCTTAATCCAATCCATAAATGATTAAAAAATGATGTGTGTATTAAACTTTACGGTGATTTATTATAACCCTATTATTTTTTCAGCAACCTTTAAAAATAAAAACCACTTCCAAGTAGTCATGTTAGAGAAACTCTTACGTAAACTTTTGATTCCCGTCGTAGTGGGCATTGCTGCCTGCAGTTCTCCTTCAGACAATT
>JBBSWE010000099.1:0-6116 GCA_038046445.1 Nanobdellota archaeon
TACTATAATAATGAAAAAAAAGAAAAAAATTAAGCCGTTAGGCTTATTCAACTACTGGAGCAGCTACAACTACTGGAACAGGGGCACCAACTTTAGCATCAGTGTAAGTAGTTCCTTCCACTTCAACTTCAGTTCCCTTCATTTCTTTCCATCTGTTCGCTATAACCTTACCCGCCAGTCTAGTGTCTTCACCAGTATAACCAGCTACTAACATCGCTACGCTAGCACCGTTCTCGAACAACTTAACCTTAGCTTTACCAGCAGTAAATCCGTCTGCACAGGAAGCCGGGTTGCCTAACAAACTAGCTGCAACCGTGTTTACACAAGGTCCACCGACTACAATCAGGTTCTGAGCCTTGAAGTCAGCTACTTCGCTGTCCAATTTGGTTGCATCCACAATGGCTACAGGGGTCCAGGTTCCGCCAGTTGTACTGTCGGTTGTGGTTGCTCCACTGGTTACATAGACCTGAGGCAAGACTTGGTTTTCCGGATAAGCATAGGTAAACTCATACGGAGAGCTGCTTGGTGTACTGTAAGTCAACTTTCCACCCATAGAGGTGTAACCATAGTACATGTTCTCTTCCCCAGCTGGATTCAACAAGGGGTTAGAGGTTCCCGCTATCAACAAAGCCGTTGTTGCAACCTTATTCGTCGTAGCTGCTGCAAGCTTCAACACGATATCCGAAGGCGCCTGGTCGTTGTAATCACTCGTGTAAGGCGTAGTGATATTGATGGAAAAGTTCTCTACGTTTTCCAAGCGGGTAAAGTTCTTAACCGAAACACCAGCGGAAGAATTGAAGTTTATCTGCGCTCCATAATAGTCAACTACAGTTACCACTCCATCTAAGAAGTCAGAGTCTCCGTTAAACGAAACGTTTATGCCGAAGTCGTCTGCCGCTGCACCACCATACACTTCGAATGAGTTACCACCTAATTTAATAGTAGCTCTGGGGTTAGCACTGCCTACACTGTACTCCAAACTCTCTCCCGACCCAATATTCTTGAACTTAATCTTTGGGTTGGAATCAGTTGAGGCATCCGAACCTTTATACTGCAACAGGTAAGATTTAGCTGTTCCTGAACCAGGTATTCCACCAGTCAGGACAAAATAGTCGTTCTTACTGATATCTAAGCCTTCACGTAACACCAAAGCCTTATCACTAGCATCTTCGCTCAATTGCAACCTAGTACTGCTTGCAGCGTAGGTTAAAGGCATGTCTACCTTTTTACCGTCTCCATCATACCAGATTAACTTATACTTTCTATCAGAGCTGGTAGATAACTTGATGTTGTTGGTCTTCTCCGTGCTTAGCCCTTTGTATTCGATATCAAAGTTATTAGTGAATAATAACTCTTTGTCTTCACCAATTGCGACAATTTGATCGCTTAGCTTACCACCCGCAGGCACCCACATATCATCAGGCGCATTCATGTCCACCCGGATAGTGTTGATTTTTATGGTTGAGGAAGAATTGCTTCCATGGATAAATACATGGGAACCATCAACATCTTCACTTCCGCCTTTAATTACCGGATAGTTAGAAACATCGACCGCTGCATCAATGACATCATCTTTTAACTCTATCTTGCCTGCTCCCAGGAAGAACGTGGCCGAGTGTACACCGCCAGCATAGGACTGGTATAGTACTTCCGAGACCCCTACTTCTTTGCCGTCAGACAACTTCTTGGTTTCCCCTACCTGCAGCTTATCCGTATTTTCACCATTAACGGTAAACTTGGCATAGGTAGCATCAACATAGATTAACTTTATTTTATATTCTTTGCCGCCAATGGTAAAAGTCTTCTCTTCTCCTTCCAATAAAGAGTCTTTGACTGCGCCGCTCATTAAGACTAGTTTTATGTCACCAGCACTGGATGTAGCGGTTACTCTTCTAGCCATAACCACCGTATATTCTTTGCCTAAGATGTTTAACTTGGTATTTTCAAAGTCATCCAAATAAGTACCTGTGGCCAGAGATGAACCTGCGCTGTCAGTAATATCCGATTGTGCTGGAGAAGTAAACTCTAACACATATTTACTGATGTTCTTTCCACTCTGGAAGTACAAGAAGTCTGCCATCTTATCATCATCATCTTCAGCAAACTTAACCAGTTCGTTAGTAGCTACGTTTTCCGGGTCAAAGTAAAGATATTGCCTATATCCGTACTGCCCTTCACCAGTATTAAAAGTTCCGTCAGCCAAAGCTTTCAGATTTTCTTTACCAATAAAAGTTTCAATGTCGTATAAGTTTTCACCGGTAATAGTACTTGCCGATAAAGCACTGTTAGCCATTTCCAGCTTCTTAACTGAAGTTCCAACCTTCCAGGCATCTCCTTCTACTGTAGTGGTAGTGGTTTCTGCAGCTTTCAGGTATTTCATCCCTGCAGCGATATCGGTCATAGCCAGATTATCCACCGCCGCAGCTTTCTCTCCAACGACCAAATAACCGTTGAAAGTTCCGTTCTTTACGAACATAGCTGGGTAGTCTTTTAAGTCTACTGCAGCTAGAGCACCCATGGCCGTGGCCCCGAGCATTAACGCACCGGTTCCAATAGCAAACAAGCGCTTAGTTACTTTTTTTATTTCCATTCTAAAACACACCTCCGTGTTTAAATATTAGTCAGCCGATCTCTTTCCTTTTTTCAGCCGTCACAAAAATTCCGAAAGAGGCACCACTCTTTTGTTTGATACTTCTTTTCGATTTTGGAGACGACCGTATAGGTCTGATTCTCAACTGTAACCCTAGTTTCGGGGGGCAGCTTTTATAAAGCTTTCGCAAACCCTACTGTTTCTCCCGCCACTTTTGGAGCAATACCGGCTAATTCGCCAAAATTTGCGAGAAATAGCCGTTCACTATTCTGAAATGATGAAACCATGAAACAGAACTTAGTTCTAGTTTTCGTTAAATGCAATTGGGACTCTCGACGTATTGGAAATGCGCTTAACTACTTAAGAAAAGTAACTAAAACCAGTGCATTTAACGCCTTTCCCACTCAAAGTAGCAACAAAAATAAAGCGGAAAAGAAATATCCCCCACTATTGGAACTGATGACTTTATGAGAAAATATCCCGCCAGGCTTAGGCTTCTTCCTTCCTTAAAAAAGGAACCAGTTCATACTCCCGGCATTCGTAATAAACGTTCCAATGCTTTAAAAACTCCATCATCCGATTTTTGAGAGTTAAAGGAATTAAAACCACCGAACGAGAAAGATATTCTCCTTCTTTTCCTAAAACCTTTTTTATTCCCCTCCCAAACTGGACTTTTTGTACAGAATCCAGCTTCTGTAAGGAATATTTATACAACACCATCGGCTTGATTCCATATAGATCAGCTAAATAAGTTTCTTTGTTAACACTATACCCTTCTTTGATTAACGTCAGCCAAAGAGGAGAAAAAGTAGAGATATTTACTAATTGTAAATCCACTTTTTTATTGGTGATCTGTTCCAAACTTTTCTTCAAGGAAATTAAGTTTACTTCTCCTTTAGAAAGAAGAGCAATATCTAAATCTTGGGCTATCCCTCCTTTTACTGCCGAGCCGAATAACACCAAATCTATAATCTCATCGGTTAATAACTTCTTTAATTTCGGCAGGTAGTTCTGAAAGTCTAATAATCTGTTTGATTCCATTTTGTATAAACTCACTGTTCTCTTTTAGTAACGGTTTATTATAAGCATCAATGTAATGCGAAAATATTTTATCTGCCGCAAGGTAAACGGGAGGATAAAACTCTTCCAATATTCTAAATCGTTCTCCATGGTTTTTAGGCAACTTCTTAATCTTTTGAAAGATTAGAATATCACATAAAGCAAAAAATGCTTTCGAGAACAAAATAGTAGCATTCTTATATCTGCCCTTTTCAAATTGCTCTTCCGCCCCTTCATATTCTTCTAAAAAAGTTAAAATAAGTTCCATCAAAGAGAATAAACAGGAGTAGCATATAAATGTTTCTAGTAAACAGTATAACTAATTACTGATTATGATGTTTAGATAAAACAAGGTGTTGTTTGTAGTAAACGGATAAACCCCATTTAAACCGATATGTTTATCTAAAACAAGATAAATATATAAACCACCTCACCTAAAAGTATTCATGCAATTTTCCCAACTTCCCTTACCTGAATTTTTCCAGAGATATTATGCAAAATTTCCCACCCTTACCCCGGTGCAAGAAAAAGCAGTTCAGGCCGGCCTATTAAATAATACTTCTTTGTTAGTCTGCGCTCCCACTGCTTCCGGAAAGACCCTCATTGCTACTATGGGGATAGCCCAACAGCTCCAACAAGGGCATAAAACTATCTATCTCGTTCCCCTAAAAGCTCTGGCCAACGAAAAATTCAAAGAATTCCAGCAATTATTGGCTGAGACCCCCTACAAAGCAGTTATTTCTACCGGAGAGATGGATTCCGAGTCCAATTACCTGGCTAAATACAACCTTTTGATCCTGACTACGGAGAAGTTAGATTCCCTCCTAAGACATCGGGTAGCCTGGTTAGAGCAGGTTAAATTGGTTGTAATTGATGAAATTCATCTTTTGAATGATGCCAGCCGTGGTCCCACTTTAGAAATCATCCTGACCCTACTCAAATCCCTAATCAAGCCGCAATTAATCGGTTTAAGCGCCACTATTGGCAATCCACAAGAGCTAGCCCAATGGCTGGGAGCGGAATTAGTGCAGGATTCTTGGCGGCCGGTAGAATTGAAGCAAGGAATTAGAGTGGGAGAGGAGACGAAATTTTATTAGACACTTACTGCTTCTTGATTTCCCGCACAAAATTAAGAATATCTTGGTGGTTCTCAGAAATATTTTCATATTCTTGTTTTTCATCAACTATTCCATAACGATGCACCAACAAATTGCGAAAAGAAACCAAATCCCGTATTTTTGCGGCTAATTTGGGATTTAACACTTTCTCTTTCTCCAAAACAGTAATAGCATCTCTTCCATCTGCCGGACGAGAGTATCCCTTTTCAGAAATAATCATATAAGCAATATCGATAATAGTATCAGCAATGAGTTGAATCGTTTTTTCTATGCCCCTTCGAGTCAACCTCTGCTCCATGAAATCTTCCTTTTCTGGAAGATCTTCCAGCAATTCCTCGTGAAAAACAATCAAATCGTCCAATTTCTGTTTCAGGCGGGCGTTCATAAAGCTTTCATCCTCTCTCGATGATAATTATTTAAGAAACAAGAATAACTTACCATTTCATCATTTACCCTTTGCTGTTCCTGTAGCAGTTTCAAACGGTCTTTACAGAACAAAATCTTTCCACGAAATACTTCTTGTTTTACGTTCAGAGGCAGATCATCGTAAAAACTAACATCTAATTTTTCTGGAAGAGTGTTAACAACGGTTAATTTTTGCTTTAAAGAAATTTTTTTAGAAGTAAAAACGCAAATATCAATGTCGCGATAATCCTTTCTAGTTAGAGAAGAGCCAAATTGGATTACTGCTTCCACGAAGGAATATTTTTTAAGTTGCTCAATCATATATATGGCTAAATAGTGATAAATTATAAATTTATGGGTAAAATCATTCTTTGGTTACAATTCCAATTAATAATGGGATGGATATATTCATAGCCTTTCCTCTAAACGGCGCAATAAATTTATCGGTAAATCTTTCAACCAACACTTTTCTGGAAACAGACGAAAGTAACTTTTGAAATTCCTCTGGTGTATACTTACGAATGTGCTCCGGCTCATCCTCGGGGCCCAAACAATTATCCGGAACAACAAAAATAATTTTTCCTCCGTTTTTACAAACCCGATCACATTGTATCAATAATTCTTTATCATTATCCATGTGTTCTAAAATTTCCGTACCAACCACTACATCAAAACTATTATCATTTAATGGAATATTTGGGAGAACTGACTGAATGCCATTAATACCATCCTCTTTAAGAAGAGAAATCGCAAATGCACTAATATCAATGCCTGTTACTTTATTGCTATTTGCTTTTATTTGCTTCAGTAAAATTCCAACACCACACCCAACTTCTAATACTTCTTTATTTGAACCGATTACTTCAATTATTCGCTTGTTTGTTTCAGGATAAATTCTCCAAGTCTCTTTATTTTCAATTTTCCATATTCTATCCCAATAATTA
>JBBSWE010000100.1:0-7028 GCA_038046445.1 Nanobdellota archaeon
GAAGAGACAGTTACAGAAAACGGTAAAAAGATTTACGTAGAGCTCCGCCCGTTTTAAGTAATGTCCAATTATGTCCGTTTAATGATCAAGATTAAAATAACGATGGATAATGTTACCGAAACGGCAGTGGTACTTAGAGGAGAAAAGAGGTTGTTCCAAAATGGAGAGATACAGGTTGCTTTTGACGCTTGGTCATTAACTGATTATGCTAATCGCTGGGGAATGAAACCCTGGGTATTTTTTTTAAAAGGAATTATCCATAAGTACTTTAAGAAATTCCCCTTAGAAGGAGGATTTAGCGGAATTTTAGTTACAGATACAGCTCATCTCTATGCTCGAGTAAAAGCTCTTCTTAATTCCTACAAAGAAGAAACCGGTAAGATTTCTACGGAAGAAGATATTCGTAAGCAGGTAGAAATGCAGATGATGAGTGAGTTGGACGATCACAATAAAGAGAATTAAACTGCAAATATTTAGTTAGCATCTTCGCAAAAAATTAGAATATTCATTCCATAAACACTAACGCTCTTAAGTCAAAAGTAGTGGCTCTTTCCACTTTAACCCGTAAGATTTGTCCCAGCTTAAACTCTCCTTCTACTACTACCGGTTTGTAAGATTCATTGCGACCAATCCATTGTCGGGATTCTTTCCCTTTTTCCGTAATAATAATGTTCCCTTCCCACCCGATCCAGCGTTCATTCTGCATCCTCGCCACATTATGATAAATGTCAGTTAAAACTCGGGAACGATGTTTGACTTTTTCTCCCGGTAAAAGTTTTAATCGAGCTGCCGGAGTCTTAGGCCGAGGCCAGAAACGAGAAATATTAATCACGTCCGGCATGATCTTACGAATTAAATTTTGCGTATTCCAATATTGTTGATCGGTCTCTCCCGGATAGCCGATGATGATATCAGTAGCAATAGTCAAGTGAGGGAAGAAGACGCGGATCTCTTCCGCCAACTTAGAGAATTCTTCTGCCGTATACTGGCGGTTCATCTTCTTTAATATCTCATTATCACCCGACTGTAAAGGAAGATGTAAAAATTGATATATTTTTTGATTCTTATATACTTCAAACAGTTCCGTCTTGAATTTGAGAAGATGATTTGGATTCATCATCCCCACCCTGATCTTAAAATTTCCAACGATAGTTACTAATTCTTTTAGAAGCTTAGCCAAATTAGTATCGATATCAAATCCATAACATCCGGTATCTTGAGAAGTAAGCCAGATTTCTTTTACTCCTTCCTTGATTGCTTGTTCAGCCTCTTTACGTATGTCTGCGATGGGATAAGAACGTAGATTACCTCTAGCTGCTTTAGTCTTACAAAATGAGCAGGCTCCGAGACAACCTCTAGAAATAGGAATGATGGAGACGTATGGATTCTTTCTCACTCTAGGCAAATTTAAGGGAGGCATTTCATTAACTTCAGTTAACCTGACCTTATTTTCGTGCATTACTTCTTCTACTACTTCGACTACTTTGTGGATTTGATTCGTTCCGATTAAAGGATAGCCATGCAATTTTTCTGGATCAGCTTGAGCGATACAACCAGCAATAATCACCGCTTTATTAGGATGCTTTTGCTTTAAAGATTCTAATTGTCGGAAGAAAACCGTTTCGGTGGGCCCTTTAACGGTACAAGTGTTAAAGATGACAATGTAAGCGTCTTCTATATTGGATACTATATTAAAATGAGCTTGTTTTAACAGACCGGCCATCTGCTCCGAATCGGCAAAATTATGGGCACAGCCAGCAGTATGAATGTAGACGTTGGTCATGAAGGATTTGAGGTTGGAGGAATATATAAAAGTTATGGAGAACATGAAATAGAGATTGGAATAATTAGATTAGAAAAGCGATTAGTATCCAAATCTTTTTTCGTAATCCTTGTGGTCCATCCACTCTAGAACTACACTGAGAACCACAATTTCATCTCTTTTGATAGTATAGATTAATCTCCAAGCATTGGGTAAATTATATTTCCAAAGATTATTCAAAGGACCATATTTAGTATGATATTCTTTTGGAATCAATCTTTTTGGTATTTGAACTCCGGAGAAAGCATTATTTTTCAAATCTTCAGCTGCTCGATCTAACCATTCTTTAAGCTGTTTATCTTCAAACTTTCCGTCTTCCAATTCATGATATGCCTTCTTAAGATTTTTATCACCAAATTTTACTTCAGATCTTACTTCCATGAAAGATCTTTCCTCGCCAAGTAACGTTTAACTCCTTCTGGATCCCAAACCCAAGCTATTTTCCCTTCACTATCTATAGCAATCTTTCCGGATTGGGTAAGATAATCTATGATAACACAGAAAGTTTGGTACATCATTTTTTTGGGAAGGTTTTCCCATAATGATTTTCTTTTGAATTCTCCACTACGAGCATAGATAAATTTTTCTACCATCAATACTGTATCTAATTGTGGATAGTGCAAAACATTCTTTTCTTCCATTAATAGTTCAGGCATTGGTTGTATAAGTGTATATAACTATTTAAATCTTTTGGTCTTAAATATGCTTTTCAAAGAAGATATTATGAAGAGTACTAATCTCTCTGACCGTGTACTGATCTTTAACGATACGATAGATAGCATCCGGTTCGTTCCGAACTATTACTATACACCCCGCGCGGACTATCGTAACCTATTTATACCACCCATCCATTCAACCAGTCATGATTTCCACTTATCTCTTCGATCTGGATGATACCTTAATCAATAGCAATATTTATGAGAGAATCTATCCCAACATTATTCGCAAGATCCGCTTGCAATTTAAGCTAACGGAAGAGATGCTGGATGAAGAAGCAAAAAAGCTCAATCTAAAAAGAAATCAATATGGTCGTTGGGATAGCGGAGAGCTGTGTAAAGGATTAGGAATGTTAGAGATGTATTACCAAGAATTAGAACGAGCCATTGAAACAGATTCTTTCATCAGCGAAAAAGCATTATATGCTATCTCTAATCTTAAAATGCGCGGTAGAACTATTGGTATCGTTTCCAATTCTATGCACCGTACCATTCAGACTTATCTCAAAAAGTACGGATTAGCCCGTTACATCGATTTTATCTTCTCTTCTGAAGATGCCGGCTGCAATAAAGACGAAGATAAATATTGGTCGCAGTTGATTCAGAAGTTCAACCTAAAAACTGGAGAATGCTTGATGTGCGGAGACGATGTAGAAGAAGATGTTAATAAACCTAGAAAGTTTGGATTCAAAACTTTTCACGTGTTAAGGCCGGCAGACTTGGCTCGGATACCGGATTTATTCTCATGAAATTTAATCTGAACCTTTCTCTGGAGAAGCTATAATCTTAAATATCTCTTCCACCCAAAATATTCCATGGCCGCTATCCAGCGAGTTAAATATAAAGACTTGGAACAGATTCCGCAGATTCAAATAAACAAGAATTTCAAAAAAGATTTTCAGGGAAGTTCTCCTAGTTTATTCATCGGTCAATACGGTTATCCAAACGTCAATGTCGGTTTCTTAAGTCCGCAGTTCGGAGGCGATACTACCCATTATGATTCTCCTCGCTTGTGGGCTAAAGGAAAATTTCAAATTGGCACGATTGCTAATCTGCGTTATGGATTAGTAAATTCAAGAGCACAATGGAATATCCATGAAGTAAGAAAAGAGAATCGTTTCTTGGAGATGTGTAAAGATATCGGAATGGCCAACAAAGCGGTAGAAATGGAAGTCAATCTGAAAGACCAACCACATCTAAAATTCAAGCCGGAAGCAGAGATAACTCCTTTCGGACCGCAAAGCGAAGTAGAAAGAGCTAGAATCACTTCTAATCCTAAAGTAGATTCCCGAGTGGAAAGAGTAGTCTCCGATACGGACTTGAAAGCAGTTTATGCTGTAAACGACCTTTACCGCAAAGGTTTTGAAGAAACCTTTCTAACTAAACTACTCTCATCCGGAAATACTGGACTAGCACAAAACAGAAAATTGGTTCCTACTCGTTGGAGTATTACTGCTGTAGATGATACTGTCGGAAAAGAAATAATTAAAGAAATTAAAGATTTTCCTCCCGGCGAATACCAGATCTTTTTCGGCGGAAATTGGGGGAATTATTATTTAATTTTATTCTTTCCAGAAATATGGAGTTATGAATTGTTTGAGATGTACTTGAACTATAAAGTCAACCCCTGGAGTAAAGAAGGAAATTTTTATTCCACTGATTACGAGGGTTATGAGGGACGAAAAAGTTATGCGGAAGAATGTGCCGGAGGATATTATGCTGCACGTCTGGGCGTTTTAGAAAAGATGAAAGAATTGAAACGGCAGCATGCGGCATTAGTATTACGTTTCATCACCCCAGAATATAATATTCCTTTGGGAGTATGGATCTGCCGGGAAGCTACCCGTAAAAGTCTCTCTGAAAAGCCCATTTCTTTCGCTTCTGAAGAATTGATGTTCAGATATGCGGAAGAATTGATTAAACGAAAGTTTGGTTTCGATATTAATCTATTGTTAACCCAAAGCAAGCTCTTGAAGAATATGCATACGCAGAAGAAGTTAAGTGAGTTCTGAAAAGTAAGTTCTAAGTAGTGTTCTCCTTGGTTTTAATCCCGGGAATCTTTCCTCCACGATAAATATATGCAGCCAGAATCAAAGCAATTCCGAAAATAATCGCTGCTGATAAATAATTATTTTCTTTAACAACAATTTCTTTCGGATATTCATGACAGGCATAATCGCTGCCGCAATAAGCACTTTTAGAGCAGTCACTGTTTTTGTTACATTTCCTATTGAAGCTGCTGGATACGATTAAAGCAACAATAGCAATGCCTAAAATGATAATAATAACAATTAATCCGAGAGCGGCTTTTTTGTTCATATCCGATTCAGGTTGAACGCTTATTTTTAAAGATTTGGGGTTTAGAATCACTAATGAGTATAATTTTGGTAAGGGAGAAGAAGATACTTTCCTAAGGACATACTTTTGGTCAGATTTTCACTAAAACGAATAATTATTTCTAACCCAGAGCGATAACCTTCACGGAAAAGCTCTTCCATCATTTCATCACATTCTCTTTTCGTAATGATATGTTCAGAATACCACTGCAAAATATTCTTTGGATCATAAGCTAAGGCCATTATTTAGAGTAGAAAGAAGTTGAAGTTATTTAATCTTGCGCATATAAGGCACAATCCTAAAAGTGAGTGATATATAAACTAAAGAAAAATACCTCCTTTTGTGTTTCCCGCACAAAAAAAGAGGTGATTTTTCAATGACTGAAATATATCTTAACCTTAATAACTTTACGGATTCTAATTTGCTTTTGACGCTTTTTCCAATCTCAAACGATTACGAATTTACTGCCAAAAAGGTTTTTCGTTCTAAAAAGCGAGTTATTTGTTGTGGTCAAGAATGTGTTCATGATGGACATGATTTTGTCAGAAAGAAAGGCTTTGGTAAAACCAAAGTGGGAAAACAACTTTGCAAAATATGTAATAAACAACATCATGAAGATAAAAGCTTCTGGAAGAAGCTTCTCTCTCAATGGCAGGAAACAATAACCTCGCTAATTCTAACTCTTCGAGACTCTAATGTGGCTTGGGAAAAAGTGCGAGAAATAATGGGATTCATAATCCCATTCGGAAAGACAAAAGCAATGAATCTCTTTAATAATTGTGTGGAGCAATTTGAATATACTCCAGATAACTATCTCATCGTCAATTATGATGAGCAACATCCAAAGAGAGGTAGAATTCAAAAATTTAGATTGACTTTGCTCAATTATAAAACCAGAATTCCTATTGCTGATGAATTATTTGACAATAAAGACGATGCCACAATCGAAGCTTTCCTACGAAAACACTTGGATATTAACAAAGAGCTGGTTATCATCACCGATTGTGATCGTCGATATCCTGCAATCTTTAAGAAGATCTGGAGAAAGAAGGTTATTCACCAAAAATGCTTGTTGCATCTCAACAAGCTAGTGGTGAATGATTTTGGTCGAAATGTTTCTCTCCAAAATCTTCACAATTTGTATTTCCTATTGAATCTTTTTTATAATAGAGATAGAGAGATAAAATTTATTGAGGGCTTGCTCAGGAAATTTGAGAAAAAGACTTTCTCAAATGCTTCTGAAAAGAAAGAATGGATAAAAGAACAGAAGAATAAATTTTATGATTATCTTAAGAGACTGGAGAATGATAGACGTAGTGAGCGTAAAAATCTCACTCAACGCTCACTATCCCAAGCAGAGAATATCTTTTCAGGACTCTGGCAACAGAGAAATCTCTTTCCAAAGAAAGCAAAAAAGAGAATAGAAATGATAAAAGATAATTGGAACTATTTCACCGCATTCTACAAAGTAGAAAACTGTCCTGCAACCAATAATGCCGTTGAGAATTATTATTCAACAAGTTTAAAGACACATAGAAAGAAGCAATTGAGAACTGATAAAGGCATCGTGAATCACATGAAATTATCGGCGTTGAAAAGAACTAGAAACTTTTCAACACCGAAACAAACACTGTTGCAGATTTATGGATTGATTAAACTTCTTGTGACTTGATTTTTTGACTTTTTTCTGTTCTTATTGTTTTAGTGATAACTGGGCAAAAATACCTTTTTTTGGTGCTGATGAGGTAGGGGGTGTCCCTACGGGACGCCGAGTAAGACATTTTGTCGTGACAAAATGGCTGTCAGCTACCAAGTTAGGCTATTTTTATATCAAATCACTCAGAAAAAGAATTGTGCCCCGAAAGGTTTAAATATAACCACTATAATAACTATAATGATTATAATGACCACCACTATCGCTGTATCTGAAACCGTACGGGACCAATTGAAAGAGTTCGGAAACAAAGGAGAAACTTACGATGAAGTGCTCTCCAGACTCTTAAACAGCGCCAGAGAAAGGCAGTTACAGGAATTATTGATGGATACCACTAATTGTGTGCCCATTGAAGAAGCTCTTTCCCGAGCGAAGAAGAGATGGGTATGTATTAAGCTATAGACAATAAACTCTTTTTCTTCCGTCAGAAAAAATCTAT